>NZ_JBDFMA010000004.1:0-92215 GCF_047238045.1 Microbacterium canaveralium
CTCATAACGTCGCGAGAAGGTCGCTGCACGCCTGCTCGCAGCGGCGGCATGCCTCGGCGCACACCCGGCAGTGCTCGTGCATATCGGCGTGCTGCTCGCACTCCTCTGCACACACGGCACATGCAGTGCGGCACGCCTCCACCACAGCTCGAACCACCTCGAGGTCCACGGTCGTCTGTCGAGAAAGCACCGCGCCGGTCGCGGCGCAGACGTCGGCGCAGTTGGCGTTTTTGGTGATGCACGTCACCAACTCGGCCACCAGGTCCTCCGACAGGCACGCGTCGGCACACGCGGTGCAGGTCTGCTCACACTCGATGCACGCCTGGATACAGCGGGCGAGGACGTCCTGAGCGTCGATGGATCCGGCCTTGGGGTGAGTGGTGAGCATCTGGTCAACAGCAGTCATGATTGCTGGTCCTTTCCCGGGGACCTTCCCCGGCGCCCGCCACGATAGGAGCGGGCGACGGGGATGATCCGGGGGGTTGCGGGCGCGGCGAAACTACTTCGCGGCGACGGCTTGCGGGCTGAGGTCGAGCCGTCGCAAGAGCTGCGCGTTGAGCGCGACGACGATCGTGGACAACGACATCAAGATCGCCCCCACCGACATCGGCAGGATGAACCCGATGGGTGCCAATACCCCAGCAGCCAACGGCACGGAGAGCAGGTTGTACCCGGCCGCCCACCACAGGTTCTGCTTCATCTTGCGGTAGCTGGCCCTGGACAACTCGATGACCGACAGCACCGAGCGCGGGTCGTCGCTGGCCAGGATCACACCCGCCGACGCGATCGCCACGTCCGTGCCGGCACCGATAGCGATTCCCACGTCCGCCTGAGCGAGAGCGGGAGCATCGTTCACCCCGTCACCGACCATGGCAACACGGCGGCCCTCGTTTTGCAGCTCTTTGACCTTGGACGCCTTGTCTTCCGGGCGCACGCCAGCGAAGAATCGATCGATGCCGAGGTCGGCGGCGACGGCCGCGGCGACAGCTTCGGCGTCACCGGTGATCATGACGACCTGCACATCCCGCTGATGTAGCGCGTCGACCGCCGCGCGGGATTCAGGTCGCACCTCATCGGCAAGACGCAAAGCCCCAGCGACCGTTCCGTCAACGAGCACGTGCAGGATGATCGCGCCGTCCTCTCGCCACGCATCTGCGACAGGCAGCTCGCGTCCCCCTTCTCGGTCCAGCAGGTTCGGCCCACCTACCTGTACGACGCGACCATCCACCCGGGCACGAACGCCCACTGCGGGTGAGGATTCAAAATCGGTGGCGGAGGCGATGGGGAGCTGCTTCGCTTTCGCGGCGTTGACGATCGCGCGGGCCAACGGGTGCTCCGAATCGGTTTCCGCGGCGGCCGCCAAAGCCAACAGGTCGTCCTCCTGGAAAGAATCGGTCGGTTGGACGGCGGTGACGGCGGGAGCTCCCCGGGTGAGAGTTCCGGTCTTATCGAACAAGACGGTGTTGACCGTTCGCATGCTCTCCAGCGCGAGGCGGTCTTTCACCAGGACACCCGCACGTGCCGCGCGCTCCGTCGCGATCGACACCACCAACGGAATTGCCAGGCCCAGAGCGTGCGGGCACGCGATCACCAGCACGGTGATGGTGCGGATCACCGCGTCATCGGGGGAACCCAGCAGCGCCCAGACCAGCGCGGTGATAACGCCTGCACCCAACGCGAACCAGAACAGCCATGCCGCCGCGCGGTCGGCCAGCCGCTGCGCGCGGGAAGAAGAGTTCTGCGCGTCGGTGACCAGCTTTCTGATGCCGGCGAGGGCTGTGTCCTCGCCCACCGCGGTGACTTCCAGGCGGATACCGGAGTCGGTGGCAACCGTGCCGGCCACGACTTGGTCGCCGTCATTCCGACGCACGGGGCGGGATTCCCCGGTGATCATCGACTCGTCCATGCTCGCCGAGCCCTGAACGATTCGCCCGTCCGCGGGCACGCGCCCACCGGGTCGCACAACGACGGTGTCCCCCACACGCAAATCGGCAGGAGCGACGGTGACCGTGGTGTCCCCGTCTACCTTCTCCGCCTCATCAGGCAGCAACGCCGCCAGCGAGTCCAACGCCGAGGTGGTCTGAGCGAGGGAACGCATCTCGATCCAGTGACCCAGCAGCATGATCACAATCAGCAGCGCCAACTCCCACCAGAAGTCCAGCTGGTGATCAACCAAGCCCAAACTCGCATGCCAGGACGCAATGAACGCGACGGTGATCGCGAGAGCGATCAGCAGCATCATGCCCGGCTTGCGGGCACGCAGCTCGCTGACCGCCCCGGACAGGAAGGGCGCACCGCCCCACGCGTACATCACCGTCCCCAGGACGGGTGAAACCCACCGCACCCACCCCGCATCCGGGAGCGCGTACCCAATGAGCATCGAGAACATCATCGAGAACCCGACCACGGGCACCGCGAGGACGAGCATGATCCAAAACAGCCGGCGAAACTTCGCCACATGGTCGCCGTGGCCGGCGTGACCACCGTGGTCAGCGTGCCCATGGTCCGACATCCCCCCAGCCGGGGCCCCATCTGCCGTGTGGTCGTTGTGCGCTGACGCCGGGTCCGTTACCGCGGTGTGTCCGTGGTGTACGCCGTGGTCGTGCTCATTCACGGGGTCTCCTTCCGTTTCAACGTGTCTGCGCGTCACACGCTCAAAGGCGCAGGCAGTCCGTTGCCCTCCACAAGTACACCCCCGGGGGGTATATTCCCGACCCGTTGACGAGCACGGTCGCGATGCTGCTCGATCGGTACTCTCGCCTGCCCAAGGTCCTCACCACCGAAGCGGTGCAGGCCTCCGACGTCGTCATCACCATGGGCTGCGGCGATGCGTGCCCGTTCTTCCCCGGCAAGCGCTACGAGGACTGGAAGCTCGACGACCCGGCCGGGCAGGGCATCGACGCCGTCCGTCCGATCCGCGACGAGATCCGCACCCGCATCGAACAGTTGGTCAGCGAACTCGTCTGAGCGACTCCGATTGCCGTGCACTGGGCGGATTCAATCGGTCGTCGCAACACCTTGACAGCGGAGGTGAGCGGTGGCGACGAAAGACTGGGTTGCGAAGACCGGCGATGCGCCCGAGGGGGTTCGTCGGCAGTGGCGCGCGGATCGGGCTCTCAGGCCGCCGATGCGTTCGCCCGGACGGCCTGCGCCCTCGAAGGCGGTGCAGCGACAGTTCTGGCGGCTGATCGCGACGGGCATCACGTCCGCGGAAGCTGCGATCGCGGTGGGCGTGTCCGTGCCGGTCGGGATGCGCTGGTTTCGCCACGCTGGCGGCATGACGCCGCTGAGTCTGACCGAACCGTCGGGCCGATACCTGTCCTTCGAAGAACGCGAGGAGATCGCACTCATGCGCGCGAAGGGCAAGGGCGTGCGCGAGATCGCGCGTGAGCTGGGCCGGGATCCGGGAACGATCTCCCGGGAGCTGCGGCGGAACGCGGCGACGAGGAGCGGGAAGTCGGAGTATCGGGCGTTGGTGGCGCAGTGGAAGGCGCAGGAGTCGGCGAAGCGACCGAAGGTCGCGAAGCTGGTCGTGAACGACGCGCTGCGTGAGTACGTGCAGGACCGTCTCGCGGGGAAGGTGCGCCGGCCCGACGGCACCGCGGTCGAAGGGCCGACGCCGCCGCCCTGGAAGGGGTTGAACAAGCCGCATCGGGCGGACAGGTGCTGGTCGCTGGCATGGAGCCCGGAGCAGATCTCCCACCGGCTGAAGATCGACTTCCCCGATGATGAGTCCATGCGCATCAGCCCCGAGGCGATCTACCAGTCGCTGTTCATCGAGGGCCGCGGCGCGCTCAAGCGCGAGCTGGTGGCCTGCCTGCGCACCGGGCGAGCGCTGCGTCAGCCGCGGGAACGGTCGCGGAACAAGCCGCAGGGGCATGTCACCGCGGACGTCGTGCTCTCCGAGCGTCCCGCCGAGGCTGCCGACCGCGCGGTTCCCGGGCACTGGGAGGGCGACCTGATCATCGGCACCGGTCGCTCGGCGATCGGGACGCTCATCGAGCGTTCCAGCCGGTCCACGATGCTGGTGCAACTGCCCCGGCTGGAGGGCTGGGGCGAGCAGCCCGTGGTGAAGAACGGGCCCGCGCTCGGTGGTTACGGCGCTCTCGCGATGAACGCCGCACTGGCCGCGTCGCTCACCACGCTGCCCGTCCAGTTGCGCCAGACCCTCACCTGGGATCGTGGGAAGGAACTCTCCGGGCATGCGCAGCTCACCCTCGATACCGGCACGAGAGTGTTCTTCGCCGACCCGCACTCGCCCTGGCAGCGCCCGACGAACGAGAACACCAACGGGCTGCTGCGGCAGTACTTCCCGAAGGGCACCGACCTGTCGCGGTGGTCGGCCGAGGACCTCGAAGCGGTCGCTCTCGCGCTCAACAACCGGCCCCGGAAGATCCTCGGCTGGCGCACCCCGGCGGAGGTGTTCGCCGAGCAGCTATCCTCGCTTCAACAGCCCGGTGTTGCATCGACCGGTTGAACTCGCCCTGTCCCCGGGACCTCGTCTCTCCGTCGACAGCCTCCTTGCCTCGTAAGTTCAGCAAGCACTGTATAATCAGTGCATGCTGACTATTGCTTCTCGCCTCGACGTCATGAACCGGCTCGGCCGGGCCATGGCGGACCCGACGCGTTCCCGGATCCTGATGACCTTGCTCGGCGGCCCGAGCTATCCGGCCGTGCTGTCGCGCGAGTTGGAGCTGACCCGCTCGAACGTCTCGAACCACCTGACCTGTCTGCGCGACTGCGGCATCGTGGTCGCCGAGCCTGAGGGGCGGCAGACGCGCTACGAGATCGCCGACCCGCACCTCGCGGCGGCGCTCACCGCACTGGTGGACGTGACGCTTGCTGTCGACGAGCACGCTCCCTGCGTGGACTCTTCGTGCACCGTGCCGGGCTGCTGCGGGACGGGAGCAGGCGAGTGAGCGCGGCGTGCGGCTGCGAGCACGACGAGCCCGAGACTGTCATAGGCGATGAAGCCGAGGAGGCGGAGCGCCCCTGGTGGCGGGACCGCGGGATCATGGTCCCGGTCTTCTCCGGCGTCGCCTTCCTCACCGGCCTGGCGCTGGAGTGGTCCGGGATGGAGATCCCGGCACTGGTGGCGTTCTGGATCGGTCTGCTGCTGGGCGCGTCGACGTTCACCCCGGGCGCGATCCGGAAGCTGTTCAAGGGCAAGCTCGGCATCGGCCTGCTGATGACCATCAGCGCCGTCGGCGCGGTGATCCTCGGCTACGTCGAGGAGGCCGCCGCCCTGGCGTTCCTGTACTCGATCGCCGAGGCGCTGGAGGACAAGGCGATGGACCGTGCTCGCGGCGGGCTCCGGGCGCTGCTCGAGCTCGTCCCGGAGACCGCGACCGTCCGCCGCGACGGCGTCTCGGTGGAGGTCGCCGCGAAGGACCTGGCTGTCGGTCAGTTGATGCTGGTGCGGCCGGGCGAGCGGATCGCGACCGACGGCGTCGTCCGCACGGGACGTTCCAGCCTGGATACGTCCGCGATCACGGGGGAGTCGATCCCGGTCGAGGTCGAGCCCGGCGATGCCGTGTCGGCGGGTGCGATCAACACCGCGGGGGCGCTGGAGGTCGAGACGACCGCGGCCGGCACGGACAACTCGCTGACCACGATCGTCGACCTGGTGGAGAAGGCGCAGGCGGAGAAGGGAGACCGCGCCCGTCTCGCCGACCGCATTGCCCGCCCGCTCGTGCCCGGCGTGCTGATCCTCGCCGCTCTCGTCGCGATCATCGGGTCGCTGCTCGGCGACCCGGAGCTGTGGATCACCCGCGCACTCGTCGTGCTGGTCGCGGCATCGCCCTGCGCGCTGGCGATCTCGGTCCCGCTGACCGTGGTGGCCGCCATCGGGTCGGCGAGCAAGTTCGGCGTGATCATCAAGTCCGGGGCCGTGTTCGAGCGGTTCGGCGTGATCCGCCACGTCGCGGTCGACAAGACCGGCACCCTGACCCGCAACGAGCCCGCCGTCACCGCGGTGCTCACCGCCGACGGCGTGACCGAGGCGCAGGCGCTGGCGTGGGCGGCGTCGTTGGAGCAGCACAGCACCCACCCCCTCGCGGCCGCGATCACCGCTGCAGCGCCTGAGGCCCCTGCAGCCGAGGGCGTGACCGAGCAGGCAGGTCACGGCATCGAAGGCGAGCTCGACGGCGCGCGGATCACGGTCGGCAGCCCGCGTTGGCTCGACGCCGGATTCCTCGGCGACCAGGTCGCGGGGCTGGAGGAGCAGGGCATGACGGTCGTGATCGTCCACCGCGACGGCGAGCCGGTCGCCGCGATCGGCGTCCGCGACGAGCTGCGCCCGGAGGTCCCCGAGGTCGTCCGTACCCTCGCCGCGCAGGGCATCGGGGTCACGATGCTCACCGGCGACAACGCTCGCACCGCCCGCGCCCTCGCCGCCCAAGCGGGGATCGAGGACGTCCGCGCCGAACTGCGCCCGGAGGACAAGGCCGCTGCGATCGCAGAGCTCGGTGCGAAGGGCTCGGTCGCGATGATCGGCGACGGCATCAACGACGCCCCCGCCCTGGCCGCTGCCGATATCGGCATCGCGATGGGCGCGACCGGCTCCGATGCCGCGATCGAGTCCGCCGACGTGGCCTTCACCGGCCACGACCTGCGGCTGCTGCCGCGCGCGTTCGACCACGCCCGCCGCGGACGGCACATCATCAACCAGAACATCATCCTGTCGCTGCTGATCATCAGCGCCCTGCTCCCGCTCGCCCTCTTCGGCGTCCTCGGCCTCGCCGCCGTGGTGCTCGTGCACGAGATCGCCGAGGTCGTCGTGATCCTCAACGGTCTGCGCGCCGCCCGGACCCGGAAGACCATCGCGTGACCGTGCAGGACGTCGCCGCGACAGTCGGCGAAGACCGTACGGGCCCACGGCCGCAGGCGAGGAGAGCCCTTGGCTTCACCTTGGTCGTGGCCGTGCTCGCTGTGGTGCTCGACCAGGCCTCGAAGGCCCTCGCCGTGGCACAGCTGGCCCCGGGGGAACGGATCCCGCTGGTCGGGGACCTGTTCGGCCTGTCCCTGGTCTACAACCCCGGAGCCGCGTTCTCGCTCGGCTCCGGGGCCACCTGGATCATCACCCTCATCGGCGTACTCGCCTCCGCCGCGGTGGTCATCTTCGCCATTCGGCTGCGCGGTGCCCGCTGGGGCCTCGCGCTGGGGCTGGTCCTCGGCGGCGCGGTCGGCAACCTCATCGACCGAATCATGAACCCGCCCGCGTTCGGCCGCGGCCACGTCACCGACTTCCTCGCCTACGGCGACCTCTTCGTCGGGAACGTCGCCGACGTCTTCGTCGTGATTGGGGTCGGACTCGTCTGCCTGAACCTCCTCCTGCCGAACGCTCGCACGATGACCAACAGCGAGAGAACGGAAAGCGCCTCGTGAAAGTGGAATTGCTGCACATCGTCGACTGCCCCAACACGGACATCGCCGAAGCCAACGCACGCGCGGCGCTCGACGCTCTCGGGCTCGGGGGCGTCGCCGTCGAGCTGGTGACGATCCACACCGAGGCCGAAGCGGCAAGCCTCGGGTTCGGAGGATCGCCCACGCTCCTGGCCGACGGCGTCGACCTATTCCCGACATCTCCTGTACAGGCACTTGCGTGCCGCGTCTACACAACGGAGAACGGGTTCGCTGGGGCACCAACCACGTCCCAGATCGAACGGGCGATCCGAGCATTGCCCGAGCAGGCGTAACCGGCGGACACGATCATCACCTGGTCAACATGGAGCCCACCAAGCCGTGGTGCGAATACTGCCTCCCGAAATACTGCTCTCCACCGACAAACTTGCGACAATCGAACACATATTCGATACTGGCGCAATGCGTGACGACGGTCCCCGCCGGCATCCCCAGCTCCTCGCCCGCGAGACGTCACCCGCTCACTGGGTGATGCTCAACGCTCGCGATCAGGTCGCCGGGACGATCGAGCTGCGCCGCACGGACGACGGGCCGCGCTACCGGGTCGAGGTAGTCGGCGGTGAACTGCTCGGCTGGGCGACGTCGCTCAAAACGGCCACGGAGCGGCTGCACCGCGTCATCATTTCGGCGGGCGTGCCCGGTGGCGGGATCAACGGTTCGTGACCGTCAACGAGGCGTAGGGGGCCGCGCATGGTGCAAGTGTGGTCGCCCATGTCGCAGCTACAGCGCTCCCCTGAGCCGGGGGTGTGGTTCATCTTCGACAAGAGCAAGCGGATAGCGATCGTCCGCGTTGTCGAGGTGCACGGGCGCAAGCTGCTGCGCTCGGTGACCTTCGATCACGACCCGGCGCAGCGTCAGCTCATCGGGTACTTCCCTGAGGACGCGATGCGCCTGGCGGTGGAGTGCACGTGGAGCGAGTACGTCAAAGCCGTGGGGCCGTCGACGAGCAACCGAAAGTAGATCTGGCCTGTGCCGCGGTGTCAGCCGCGGCGCACGTGTAGCAGCGTCCATCCCTCCGGGACTGCCGCTCGCATGGCCTCCATGTCGGGCGCCTCAATCTCCTTCGCCCCGTCGCGGCGGGAGAACTCCCCCGCGGCGGCGAGGAGCGTTGTTCCGCTCGACATGTGAACGGATGCCTTCACGAGCTCGAACCCGTCAGGCGCGGCGGCGCGCAGCGCCTCGTGCGCCTCCGCCAGCGAGTGAGCTTCGACGTCGGCTGTCGTGGCGTCCGCGGGGCGGATGGTTCCAACGAGTATGTGCGGCGGTCACTCCCCCATGCGCCGGCCCACCGGCAGTTCACCGGTCCCGATTGGATCGAACGGCTTGCCGCCGTTGTACTGCTCCTCCACTCGTGCGACCTTCTCGAGGATCGCTTCGTTCGCGAACTTCGTCAGGGTCATCGACCCCTCGTAGCGCTGTAGGGCAAGCACCGCGGCGCGGGTACGTCCCGAGTCCTCCGGGTGCTGGTAGATCGAGATCTTCGGCGGCTTCTTGCCGGATGCTGTCTGCGCGGCTCCCTGCGCCGCTGTGCGGCCCTGAGACGCCTCGGCGGGCACGCTGGGGGCGGGAGCGGCTGCGGGGGCCTCGTGGGGCGCTTCTGCGGCGGGAGGCGTGAAGATGCTTTGACCCGACAGGCTGGATTTGCGGGGGGCAGGACGGCTCATGAGTGCGCTCCTTCAATTTCGGTGAGGTGCTCGGCGTAGATCGCGCCGAGTGCGGTTGCTTCTGCGCTGCCCCACTCGTCGAGGCCGCGTGCGGCCTCGGTAGCGTCTGCGATCACGACGCGCTTGGGGATGGGCTGTCCGATGATCCTGAGGCCGCGGCCTTCGGCTGCTTCGCGCAGCGCGTCGAGCCACTGAGCCCCGCCTACGGTGCGTTCCTCGTGCTGGTTGACGATCACCCCGGCCACGCGCAGCGAGGGGTTGGAGTACGCGCGCACGTTCTCCACGGTGTCGAGGAGCTGCCCGAGTCCGTCGAGGCTCCATTTCTTCGTGTGGGTGACGATCACCGCGGCATCCGCGGCCGACAGTGCGTTGATCGTGAGCTGGTCGAGCGAGGGCGCGGAGTCGATCAGGATCAGGTCGTAGTCGTCGACGACGGGGGCCAGGGCCTCGCGCAAGCGGGCTTCGCGGCCGACCCCGGCGATCACGAGTTCGTCGCGAACCTCGCTCAGCGTGCGGCCCGTCGTCGGCACGACGTCGAGGCCAGGCCAGACACCGGGCACGATGACGTCGCGCAGCGTCTCCCCCGCTCGGGTGCTGAGAACGTCGGCTAGGCCGACCTGATCGGCCTCCACCTCGTCGGCGGTGATGTTGCTCGTGAGGTTGCCTTGTGGGTCGTTGTCGACGGCCAGCACGCGGCGACCGGCGAGGACCGCGGCGCGGGCGAGCTGGAATGTCGTTGTGCTCTTGCCGACGCCGCCCTTCTGGTTGCAGAGGGCGAGGATGAGAGCGGCCATGAAATTACCTCCGTTGACGGGAAAGACTCTATTACCGGTATTAGGTTCTGGGGAGGACTGAGAGGGGGGCGCGCCGCGCCCCCTCTCCTGTTCGCTCAGAACGGGGTGTCGTCGCCGTAGCTGGCCTCGGAGCCGGCCTCCGTGCCGGCGGTGCCCTTCTCAACGCGGACGCGCTGACCTCGAAGGCTTACGCTCACCTCGTCGGCGTTCACCTGGTGCTGAACACGGGTGCCGTTCTCGCCCTTGTACTCAGTGACGCGGTAGCGGCCCGCGAACGTGACACGGATGTTCCCGGATGCCTCGGCGGCGTCGACGAGGTTGACGGCCTCGCTGCCGCTCACGGCGACGTCGTATCCGATCGGCGCGCCGTCGACGTAGCTGCCGTCGTCCTGCCTGATGCGGTCGGTCACGATGACTCGTGCGTAGGCGTACGGGCCGCGCTCCCCCTGTCGGAGCGTCGGCGTCTCGGCCAGGTTGCCGGTGCGGGTGATGTAGCTCATGGTCTTTCTCCTTCTGCTAGTGGTGCGTGGGTGTATTGGCGGCGTTGCATCTAATAACGGTATTAGCGCCTAACTGACGTATCGGTCAACCTCCAAGACGTGTCCATCCATTTGCGACGGATACCAAACGTGCTCGACGGGGCTGGTGGGGTAAGGGTTTTCCAGGCGAACCCCCGCACGGCGGAACCCGCCTCGATGGGGGCCAGCTCGTACTGCACTACGCGAACCGGGCTGTACGGACGCCCGTCGCAGCTCTTGACCCGATCCCCGAACCGAAGATCGGCCAGACGGGTGACGGTGATGCTTTCGATCGACATTTCTTCCTCCTCGTGTTGGAATTAACTCTATTGTAGTCAATGGAGTTATTAGCGTCAAACCTTCTCGGCTTCTCCGCGCAACAGGTTCGCCACAGCCTCGGCCAGCAGCCAACGGCGATCGGCGGCGGCGCGATCCTCGGCGGTGTAGTCGCCGTAGCGGTCCTGGTGCTCGAAGTCGTCGCGGCCACGGCGGGCCATGTCCAGCAGCTCGTCGATGCCCTCGACCAGCTCGGCGCTGACCGGGACCACGCGCCCTCCCCCGTCGACGACGAGGCTCAGGGGCTCGGCCATGCCCTGAACGTGCATCGCGTAGCCGTCGCCCTCGCGCTCGACGTAGGCCGTCAGGACGGTGGCGCTCTCGTCGTTGTCGAAGTCCACGCGCCCGTAGCTGTCGGGGTCTTCT
The DNA here is from genome assembly GCF_047238045.1 of Microbacterium canaveralium. Taxonomy (NCBI): domain Bacteria; kingdom Bacillati; phylum Actinomycetota; class Actinomycetes; order Micrococcales; family Microbacteriaceae; genus Microbacterium; species Microbacterium canaveralium. Next base: position 11,101 of record NZ_JBDFMA010000004.1, read on the forward strand.
CCGAGCGGCCAGAGCTGCGGCTCCAAGCGGTCGCCGGTGTCGTAGGGGGTCAGGTTGTTGGCGGTCAAGGTTCCTCCAATAGGGGTGATGTAGCTAATAGGGGTATTGGCTCGGGGTGGTCAGGCGGCGAACAACTTCGCCACGCGGTCGATCTGATCGGGTCGCATGTCGCACCAGTGATCGTCATCGTCGACGACGACGACCGGGGCCATCGTGTAGCCCAGCTCCTCAGTGACGTACTCGCGCGCGGCGGGGTTCTGGGTGATATCCACCTCGACAAACGGGATGCCCTTGCCTTTCAGCATGAGCTTCGTCATCGAGCACTTCCCACAGCTCGGACCCGTCGTGTAAACGGTCAGCTTGTCCATTTCGTGATCCTCCCATCCCCTCGTTTTTTGCCGTGAAGGCGAATTCATTCGCCGCTAGGGAGGACGGCCGGAGTGCCAGTGACCGTGGAATACCGGACTGAGCGCAGCGAGGGAGGATATGCCGCGAAAGCACTGGCGCGCAGGTTGGCCGACCGTACGCTGCCGAAGGCTTCACGGCAAAAGAACGGGCCGAAGGCCCTTGCAGTCGGCCGGCTCCGTCCGGCCGTCGATCAGCCGGCGGCGGCTCCGTCCGCTGCCGGCCGCGGTGGTCGTTCGCTGCCCTCGGAGTCATTAGAGGCATTAGGGGTGTTGACGGCGTTTCCGATTCTCGAGAACGGATCGCGGGGGAGGGGCGGCGCGCAGCGCCGCCCCCGATCTGCTCAGACGAGCATCTGGCGCACATCGTCGGCCGACGTGATGAGGGTTGCCCCGCCGCGGATGAGCTGGTGGGTTCCCGAGCTGGTCACGCTCGTCAGGGGGTCGGGGAGGGCTCCGACCGGACGGCCCAGCTCACGCGCCCACGTCGCCACGCTGAGCGACCCGCTGCGCCACCCAGCCTCGACGATCACCGATCCCGCCGACAGGGCCGCGACGAGACGCTGGCGGCGCGCGAACCGATAGCGGTTAGGGGCTTCGTCAGGCTCGACCTCGCTGACGATCGCGCCGCCCGTCTCGATGATGCGTGCGGCCAGCTCGCGGTGCCCCTGGGGGTGTACGCGGTTGACGCCGCCCGCGGCCACGATGACGCCGGTTCCGCTGCTGTTGAGGGTGGCGTAGGCGGCTTGGGCGTCGATGCCGTACGCGCCGCCCGTGACGATGGTGTGCGTCTTGGCGAGGTCCGCGGCCAGCTCGCCGCCGACGTGCTCGCCGTAGGCGGTGCTCGCGCGGCATCCGGTCAGGGCGACGGCCTGGCGGGCCGTGAGCGCGTCGGCGTTGCCACGGACCCAAAGACGCTCGGGGGCGTCGTCTCCGAGCGCGAGGAGCGCCCACACGGCGGGGTGCGTGGTCGGGGTGAGTTCCTGAATGGCGGTCATGGTGTCCTCCGGGTTTGGGGTTATTGGCGCTAATGGAGCTAATTGGGGGTTATGGTCAGTGGGTGCGGGGCCGGTAGTCGACGCCCCATGTCAAGATCACCTCGGGGAAGGCGTCGGGGGTCTTGGCGCGCAGCTCGGGGTTCCGGCGGCTGCGCCACGGCTCGCGGTCGCCCTCGGTGGGGATGCCGAAGTAGGCGCGAATCTCGCGGATGCGCTCGACCCACACCGCCGAGTCGCGCACGACGGGGGACAGGCCCGAGTGACGATCCCCGATGAGTGATTCCTGACCGGGGAAGGTCGAGACGCGGAGGTTTCCGCGGCCCAGGTCCTCGATGACGACGCCGGGGCGCTCGTCCAGCGTGATCGCGTCCCCGCGGCTGTAGGTGCTGGTGCTCATGGGTTCTCTCCTTCTCGTTGTTCTGCCGTGAAGGCACGAATGTGCCGCGGAGGGAGAGCGGGTGGAGCGCAACCCGGAGGGCGGTGGGGGAGAGAGTTTCGGCGCGATGTGAGGGAGCGCAGCGACCGCGTGCCGAAAGTCTCAGAGGAGCCGGCCCCCGCGTCAGCGGGGGCTTGCGTGGAGCCCGATCGACCGGATGCTGCCGAAGGCTTCACGGCAAAACAACGGGCCGTCAGGCCCTTACAGTCGGTCGGCTCCGTCCGACCGTCCGTTAGCCGGCGGCGGCTCCGTCCGCTGCCGGCCGCCGTGGTGGTGCCTAGCCTCGGGATGCCGGGGACGGGGGAGCGGCCCCCGTGGGGGCCGCTCGTGCTCATTCGCATATGTCCAGCTCGTAGGGGAAGGCGTGGAGGCTGTAGGCGCTGCTCTCGCCGTCAAAGCCTGCGGCGGGGTCGTAGATCACGGGCCATTCGTCGAACGTCACGCGGGTCATGGAACCGGGCGCGACCCGGCCGAAGATGTACGGCACGGGCTGGCTGTCGTCGTCGGGTGCGGTCCATCCGCGGTACTCGTCGATGCCCTGGACGTCCTGCCAGGCTTCCGCGATCTGCAACGCGGTGTCGTCGTCTACGACGGGCGCGCCCTTGCTGGTCGTGCCGATGGGCTCGACGTCGAGGGCCGATCCGTCCGGGAAGGTCAGTCGCATGATGTGTTCTCCTGTCGCTAATGGCGTCAATGGGGGGAATAGGTTTATTGGCGGTGTTCGGGGTACTCGGCCGCGATCCGGGCGGCGACGTTGCACACGTCGTCGGGGGTCACCTCGTCGAGGAGGATCGTTCGCATTCCGGTGTCGAGGTCGATCCACCACACGGGGCGCACGGTGTCGGCGTCGATCCCGGCGCGGTGGGCGGGGAGGCCGCTCGACTCGTCGAGCGGCCCGAAATACACCTGAGGGGTCCAGCTCTCCGCGCCCATGTCGGTATAGACGAACGTCGGGAACGGGAGGAGCTGCGCGAGGTCTTCCAGCAGCTCGGCCACGGCGGCGGGGGTGAGGGCGTCCACGGGGGTTCTCCTTCGGTGTCAGTGGTCGACGGCGAGGTCGTACCCGCCGAACGGGGAGCGGGCTTCGACGTGTCGGCCCCCATAGGGGCCGCGCACGGTACGAACGGGGGAGCCGGGGCGCTGCCACTCGGCGGGGTAGTTCTTCGCGCACCACTTCGCGGCGGCGGCGCGGGCCTTCTTCTCATCGGTGGGGTCGCTGGTGAGCTGCGGCATGACGGGCAGGGATCGCCACCCCGGCATGGCGTGGTCGTGCCATGCCTCGATCCCGGCGTTTTCGTCGTCGGTGATGACGTGCCAGGCGCAACCGGGGCAGATCACGAGATACCCGCCGCCCTTGGGGAGCGGGGCGGCGCTGTGGTCGTGGTCGGCCTGCCGACAGCTCGTGTCGGCGTGGAAGGTGTGCAGCTCGTGGCCGTCGTCGGTGACGGCGCGCGCGCCCGCGTTCCATTCGTTGCGGTTCCACATGTGCGAGCGGGGGACGCATCCGAAGTGACCGAACTCGGCGCGGTAGCGGTCGAACGCTGCATCCAGCTCGGCGGGGCTGTAGTAGCTCGTCGTGTAGGTCAGCGGCGCGCCGTCCCACGCGGTCGCGGCCACGGCCTCGCGCTCGAACTCGGCCAGGTCGAACAGGATATCCGCGCTCATGGTGTCCTCCTCGGAGCTTGTGGAGCTAATAGGGGTATTGACGGCTTAGGCGGCGACGGCTGCGGCCTCGGGCTGCTCGGTGAGCGCGTCGGCCAGGGAGTGAGCTGCGCGTCGGACGTTGGCGGCGGTGGCCTTGATCGTCTCGGCGTCGCACTTGCTCCACCCGGCGACGTAGCCGACGCTGTAGCCGCTGGTGTCGAGTCCGAGAATCCCGGCGACGACGTAGGCGACGCTCTCGGCTTCGGTCTCCTTGATGCCGCGGTGCTCGACGTACTCGGCGTGATCTTCCTCGGCGTGCAGCAGGACGTGAGCGGCCTCGTGAAGGGCGGTCTTCGCGGCCTGGGCGGGGGAGAGGTCGGAGTCCAGCACGACGCGGCGCGTCTCGGGGTCGGTGTATCCCTGCGCGCCGCCCGCGATGCTCTCGCGCTCGACCGTCCAGCCCTGCCCGGTGAGGTAGTCCGTTACGGCGTCGAGAATCCCGGCGGTGTCCTCGCCGGTGAGGGGGCGGGCAATCTCGGCGGGGTCGCCCGCCTCGGGGTCGATGAGGTCGGTTTGCCCCATGTCGAACACGGACACCGGGAAGAACATCGTGCGGCGCTGCTCCTCCTCCTGGCCGGTGGTGGGGTTCTCGACCGTCTCGCGCACGTCGCGACCGCCGTAGATGCGGATGCCGCGTTCGCCCTTGCGCACCTGGCGGTTGAGCTTCTGCCACGTCCGGTAACCGGCGACGTGGGACGCCTCGGGGCACTGACCGAAGATCAACAACAGGTTGTTGATGCTGTAGCGGTGGAATGCCTTGGTGAAGTCCAGGAACCGCGCCCACGCCTCGGACTCGCGCAGCGCCTCGACCTGATCCGCGATCTTGGCTTGCAGCTCGTCGGCCTCGGCGCGACGCTGCTCGGGGGTCTTGGTGCTCTTGACGGTGCGTGCCATGTTCGGAACCTTTCGCCGCTATTAGGGATAATTCCCTGCTCATCCCCTCCACGTTTTTTGCCGTGAAGGCGGTTTTCCGCCTTAGCAACCGGAGGGTGCAGTGCAACCCGAAGGGCGGGGGAGGAGAGCGTTTCGGCGCGAAATGAGGGAGCGCAGCGACCGCGTGCCGAAAGTCTCGGGGGAGCCGGTGGCGTAGCCACTTGAACGGAGCCCGGAGGTAGCTACGACCGCAGCGCAGCGGAGGGAGCCGCCGAAGGCTTCACGGCAAAAACCGGGGCCGAAGGCTCTTGCTGGCCGGCGTAGCCGGCTCCGTCAGCGAGCCGGCGGCTCGCAAGCGACGGGCACCGTCGCCCCGCCGTCAGGCGATGCGGACCGCTCCCAGCAGTCGGGCCAGCATCCGGTCGGTGTCGTCGAGCTCCACGGGCTCGACGGTGGCCGCGGGCTCGACGAAATTACTCGAGCGGAGATCTCCGTCGACGCGCTCAGGGGCGCTTTGTCGCGCGGCGGTGCCGGCGCGCTCGTGCTCGACGATGCGGCGGGCTTCCGCGAAGTCGAGTCGGCCGTCACCGCGGCGCGGGTGCGGGCCGTAAGAGTGCGTGCCGTCCTCGGGGACGAGGGAGAGGTGCCCGCGCGCCGGTCGACGGCTCGCGTCCGGTCGACGGGGTGCGTGCATCCACGTCTCCTCGGCCTTCCACCACGCCCACACCTCGCGCTCGACGCGGTAGCGAGCTGCGCGGGCGTCGAGACGTCCCGCGATCGCGAAGCGCTCGGCCGCGGCGTCGACGGTGCTGCGCGAGCTGCGCACCCATCCGGCCGACGTCGGCTCGACGATGCCGGCGTACGCGAGGCGATCGAGGAGACGGGCTGTGCGAACGAGGCCGGCGCCGATGGTGCGGGCGAGGTCGTCAAGGGTGGCGGGGGAGTGGTCAGTGCGTGCGTAGATGTTCCCGGCGAGGTGTCCCAGCGCGGGGCGGGTTGAGGTGAACAAGTCGTGCGCGACATCTGTCATGCGGGCGGTGATCGTTGCGAGGAGCTGGGTTCTCTCAGCGGCCCCGGCCCCTGGGGGGCGCGGGTCCGCTTGTGACCGGGCGTGATCTGAGGTGCTGTGGAGAACGTTCCTCGGGTCAATCGTCCACTGAGCCCCGCGCGGCCCCTCGGCCGCGGCGGCGTGGGCGATCCACCCGTCCTCGGCCAGGCGCAGCAACGCCGTACGAGCCGTCTCACGCCCGACGCCGGCAAGGAGGGCCAGGCGGCGGGTGTCGGCCTCCACGGTGCCTCTGAGGGCATGCAGGGCGATGACGCACAGGACGTCGAGGATGCGGCGATCGGCGGGGCCACCGCCGCGGGTCCAGCGGCCGGCGGCGGTGTCGGCGCGCTCCTGGACGTCGCGCACGTGCGCGGCGATCCGGTCGGCGCGACGATCGAACGTGGGATCGTCCCCGATCTGGCGTGAGCTGGTGGCGACGTAGCGCACGGCCTTGTCCCACTGGCGGGCGAGGATCGCGGCCTGTTCACGCCGCGGCCGCGGCGTGCGGCCGCGGGGACTCGTGCGCGTGCGGACGTGCTCTAGGCCCTCCGCGTCGTCGACGAGGGCGGCGACGTCGGCGTGGTGCCAGCGTGCGGAGGCGGCTCCGATCAGGACGCGCCAGAGCTGCGCGGAGGCGTCAGCCCCGGCGGGCAGCTCGCGCAGCGCTGCGGCGCTGACTGCGGGCAGCTCGCGACGTCGACCGGGCAGGTACAGCCGGCGGTGCTGATCGACCGGCAGCGGGCCACTGGGCCGCTCCTGCTCGGGGTCGGCGGGCTCGGCATCGTCGACGACGAGCGCAGCGAGACGGGTGACGAGGCCGCGGATTGCCGCTGCGGGCGTCTGGGGGGCCGTCAGGACGTCCAGCGCGCCCGTGAGGGGTGTCGACACGCCTCCGTCACGGTGCGGCGCTCCTGGGGGCCGTACACAGCCGGTGACGGGGTTCGACAGCGGCGAGAGGTCAAGGCTCGGGCACAGGTGCTTCACGAGGCGATTGAGCGTGGCCACGGTGGCCGCGTCGACCGACTCAGCCAGGCCGACCCACACATGCCGACCGCCGGCAGGACCGGACTCGCACACGAGGTAGGGGATACCGGCGTCGACCAGGTGGCCGGTGAGCACGTCGAGGTCGCGCAGCGGCGCGGCAGCGTCGCCGTGAGCGTCGAGGTCGAACGCGAGGAACCGGAACCGCTGATCGGTGCCGGAGAGATACATCGCCCACGGCCGCTCAGGTGCGCGATCGCGCAGCTCCCGGTCTAGGTAGCGATTCAAAACAACGCCGTAAGCGTCGGCCATGGCGACCCGAATTCGTGGGCGCGGGCTGATGGCGAGAGTCAAGGCCCAAAAATCTGCGCGCGAATACTGCGCAGCGCTAGCGCTGGGGGTTATGATGGCACCACCTTTCGGGCTTGCCCGGTGGGTACTACAAAGCCCCGGTTGCCTACCGGACTTTGTTGGAACTGCTTGATCTCTCGGTCGCCAAACTCAATAGATCAGGCACTCAGCTTCGGCCCCCCGTCTCGCAGAGGCGGGGGGCTCGCTCGTTTATGCGGCTTTCGTCGACGCCTCCTCGGGAAGGTCGAGCATGGGAGCGGCGGGCGGCTCGGGAAGATCCCAGCCCTCGGGAACGCCGTTGGGGCCAGGCTTCGCAGCCTTCATTGCCGCCTCGACGATCGCCCACGTCGGAACATCGAACCGATCGGCGTAGTCGAGAATCATCGCTTTCACCTCAGGGTCAAGGCGAAAGTGCACACCTTCAACGGGAGCTCCCCGCCGTCGTCGCACGCGCGCTGTCATGGGTCGAACGTATTCGCTATCGCTAGCTAGTTAGTCCCGACACGCCGCATCATGCGAGCGTGACTACACACTCGACGTCACCCAGCAGCAGCTTGGCGCCGATAGGGACGACGGTGGGCTCTCCGGGGGTGAGCCAGCGGGGCGGTGTGGTCAGCAGCTCGACGCCGTTGGGGGCGTTGAGATCGGTGACGATGACGCGCCCGTCCTGGTCGATCTCGATCGCCGCGTGCGTGCGGGAGAGCTGTCGACCGGGACTGACAACTGTGAGGGCGTGCTGACCGTCCTTGGCGATCGGCTCACGGCCTACGACGACGCTGCCAGGGGCCGTGACGCTGGGCTGCGTGGTGAATGCGAGGTGCAAGACGGGAGTGACCGTGCGGCGTACCCGCTTTGCCTCCTCGTCGTCGTCCAGCGCGGGAGCGGTCCTCATCGCCCGGGCCGGCGTGGGTGACCCCTCGGCGAGGTGAACCACCTCGTCGACGTCGGCTGGCAGCTCTGTGGGGGCGTCGACGGGGATTGGCGGTGCGTCGATGGGCTCGCCCTGGGGGACGACTTCGACCCGCAACGGCTCCTCGATGTGGCACTGGATGCACGTCGTCGATGTGACGGGCTGCAGCCGCCGGCAATGCCGGCAGCGGCCCTCGTCGACGCTGAGGCCGTCTGCGGCCGGGATGATGCCTTCGGCGTCGATGAGCTGCACGTACCCCTCGGGGCGCACGGCGAGCTGATAGCCCGCTGCAGCCTCGGTGACGTCTAGGCGCACGGGTCGACGAAGCTGCACGGCGTAGGACACGGCGCGGGCGATGAGACCGGTTCTAAGCGCGGCGACGGACTCGGCCGCGCACGCGCGGCCGGCGCCGTTGACGGTCAAGGTGCCGGTATTGTCACCGTGCAGCTCTGCGACCAGGCGGGGCCAGGTCGGTACGCGGGTGAGCCCGGGGACGGGCTGTGTGGCTTTCATATGCTCTGCGCCACCGATGCGCCCGCAGCGAGCCATGCCCGCTGAGGTGCTACGTCGGTGCTAGTCATCGTCGTCTCCTCGTTCACTGTCCGAGCTGGATGCCGACCGCGGCCATGTAGGGCACGGGGTCGATATTCTCGCCGTTCACCATCACTTCGAAGTGGAGGTGGCAGGCGGTTGATCCGCCACTGCTGCCGACGCGCGCGATCTGCTGGCCGGCCTTCACCTTGTCTCCGACGTTGACGAGCATCCCGGAGTCGTACATGTGCAGGTAGCGGGTGGTGACACTGCCACCGTGGTCGATCGCAATCACACCGTTTCCGCCGCCGTCAAAGCCGCGGAAGGTCACGGTGCCGTCCTGTGCGGCCCAGATCGGACCGTCGCATCCGCCGCCGGCCAGGTCTGTGCCGGCGTGCAGTCGCACGTCGCCCGTGATCGGGTGGACGCGGAGGCCGTAGGGGCTAGTGGTGGGGCCAGCGCCCGGAGAGGCCCAGCCCTGCGGGTTGACGCCACCGGGCACCAACGGGTCGCACTTGCCGCCGCTGGCGCTACCGTCACGGGGGTTGAGGCCGGTCTTGACTCCGGTTAGCCCCTCGACGATCTGCACGGCGCCGTCCCAGAACCGCGTGTAGTGGTACGGGTCGGCGTTGACCTGTGTGCGGTGCGCGACGATGGTCGGTTCCAGGGATTCCCGGTCGGGAACCTTCTGGATCATCGCCTGGAAGAACTTTGTCGACGAGATGTAGGGGTTCAGCCGCTCCTCGCGGGTACCCCATCCGTCCTGCTGCTGAAACAAGCCGATTGAGGTCGTGCGGGAGCCGTCCGGGTTGGTGACGCCGCCCGTCTCCCAGTCGCCATAGTCGATGTTCCGAAGGCTCGATTCGCCCATCGCCGTCATGACGCCGATGGTTTGATCGCGAACGTTCAGCCCCACGTCTTTGCCGGCCTGGATCACGTTTGCGGCGTTCACAAGCTGCTCGTGACCGTAGCCGGCTATCTCGGTCTGAGGGATCGAGTTCGGGTCGATCGAAACGCTCGATTTGGGGCCGGTTGCTCCCGCGGGTGTGCAGTCGTCGGTGCCGACGACGACAAACCCGAGCAGCATTCCGATGATGAGCAACGGCACCGCGGCGATCGCGTAGGCCCCGCCCCCCTTAGGGCCGGCCACGCTAGTTCACACGCTCGGGGACGATGAAGCGGCTTGCCAGCCACGGGCTGTCAGCATCCGCGCGGCTCAGAATCACGCCGTAGGTGCCGGCGTTGGTCAACACGTCGACGTAGGCGACGTAGGCGCTGGACTCGTCGGTGATCGCGCCGGGACCGGTGATGCTCGAGGCAACGATGCGCGAGGGATCCATGTAGGCGTAGTCGGCGATGGCCTTCTGATCGAGAAGAGGTTGCAGCTGCGCCCACCACGCGTCGAAGCCAAGATCGGGACGCGCGTACGCTCGCATCACGGCATCCGCCGCGGCGATCGCGCTCTGGCGCGACTCCTCATTCCAGACGGGAACGGGCCGCGGCCCGTGCGTTTCTCCCGAATCCTCGTCGATCGCACCGCGGGGCGCGGGTGAGAACGTGGATGAATCTGGGAAAACCGGTCCGCTCTCGCCCGCGCTGGCCGTTGCTGCGGATCCAGCAGCCGCGTCGCGGACGGGCTTCGTGCAGCCCGCCAACAGCACCACCGTCGCGGCGGTGACCATGAGAACGGCCGCGGTCTTCCTCATGTCACTCTCCTATAGCTGTATCCGGTGGGATCACGTCTCCCGGGCCGGTGTTGCGCCTCGTGTTGGCTCCTTTACGAAGCTCGGCTTTGAGCTCATCGACGATGACGAACCACGACGTGCCGAGCTTGTAGCCGGGAATGATTCCGTCTTTCAGCCACGTGTAGACGGTGCGTGTCGTGGTGTTGAGTCGCGCGGCTACTTCGGTCGGCCCGATTGTCGGAGGGTCATGTTCGAATAGCTGGTCGATCGCGTCTGGCACGGCGGCATCCCTTCTAGCCCCTCTGCACAGGGTACAGGCTCCACTGTTAAACAACATTAAAGGTTTCTAACGTAGCGTTCTTCGTAGTTCTTCATGTCGAACGTAGTCTTTTCCGGTAGGCACCTTCGCTAGTACCTAGGGGGCACCATGAGCGATCAAGCCAATCCGTGGCTGTCGCGACCAAGCACACCGCCGCCCGTCTCGGGCCCGCTCATTGCAGCGGTGCCATCGACCTTCGGGCCTGTAGCGCCACAGCGCGGAGTGCCCGCGCCCGATCGGGCCGATCAACTCCCGATCACCGATCAGCGCGCGACGCCCGCCGTGTGGTGGCTCGGCGCGCACGGCGGCTCGGGGGAGTCGACGCTGGCGGCGCTCGCGCCTGGATGGTCCGCTGCTGCCGGGCACGCCTGGCCGCGCAGCCTAAACGGCGAACCGACGCCCGTCGTTATCGTCGCCCGCTCGAACGCCTCGGGCCTCCGCGCCGCGCAGAACGCGCTTCGCCAATGGGGTGCAGGACTGACACCCTCCAACGTTCTCGGGCTCGTCGTCATGGCTGACGCACCTGGACGCATGCCTCGCGCTCTACGCGACCTGCTCACGGTCGTCGGCGGCGGTGGCCCTCGCACCTGGACAGTGCCGTGGGTAGATGCCTGGCGACTAGATGCCCCCACAGCTTTTCCTGTCCCGCGCGAAGTCCAGCGAGTCATCAACGAACTGAGCGCCCTCCCCGGAATCGGTGCCGCCGGCACCTTCAACTGAAAGGCAAGACCCATGTCCGCGATCGAAGTGCTTCACTCCGTGAACGAGACGGCCAACGTCCTGGCCGGCGTCATCCCGAACCCCCCGCCTCAGCAGCCTCCGGGGACCGAAGGTGTCACCACGATCCTGTCGTGGTTGAAGTGGATTGGATACGTCGTCGTCGGCGGCGCAATCATCGTCGGCGGAATCCTCATCGCCGTCAGCTTCCGCCGCGGCGAGGGCCACGACGCCCTCCCCAAGGTCATCTGGCCTATGGCCGGCGCGATCGTCATCGGTGGAGGTGCCGCCCTGATCGGCATCCTCGCCGGGGTCTGAGAAAGGAAACCTCATGGCTGACGACGACACGCAGCAAAACCCGTTCGCCCGCCCCGGCTTTGTCGTCGGGGCGGTCGTTGTGGCCGCACTCATTGTTGCCGGCGTCTTCCTCACGGTTCTTAATCTGAACCGCGGGAACGATGCAGCACCGCCGGCCCCCGATCCGTCGTCTAGCGCCACGTCCAGCGCCGCCCCGTCCCCGACTGCAAGTGGGGGCGCGGGCGGCGCTAGCGTCTGTGGCCTGGAAGGACAGGTGCTCTCGGGCACCCTCACGACGGCACCCGCCGCGACCTGGGCCTATCAGGACGTATTCGCCTACCCGGAATCGCCCACGTATGGACCCGCCGCGACCGCTCCTCAGGGTTACCGGTACTGCTACCAGCACAGCCCGGAGGGATCTGTGTTCGCCGCCGGAAACATGCTCATCGGTCTATTTGGGAGCCCTGACTCCCGGGCGGCGCTCCTCGAGTACGCACTGACGAACGGCTCGTATCGGGATCGTCTTCTGTCGGAGGTTGGTTCGTCCACCTCGGACGTCCGCACTTCGATCGCCGGCTTCCGTCTTCTCTCGTACGACGGCAGCTCTGCCCGGGTTGATATCGCCTTCCGCAGCACGACCCAAGGACAGACCGTCAACGGGTCAGCGGTCTTCGACCTCGTGTGGTGGCAAGGCGACTGGAAGATCAACGCCGACAATGCCGAGCCCTTCCGGCTCGCGCAGCTCCCGGACACCTCGGGGTACGTCAACTGGCGACAGGAGTAGCAGTGGCTAGCAATGCCGGATGTTCGGGGTTTGACCCCTCGTGCTGGGCCAACGACTGGGTAAGCGGTGCAATCGGCAGCGCGATTGAAGACCTCGCAAAGGGCGTCGTGGAGGCGTACGGCAAGGCCGTCGCCTCCCTCGGCACCATCTGGGTCAACATTGGAACGCCCAACCTGACCGGCACCGGTGGCAGCTCGTCAATCTCGGCAGGATCATCGGCCCCCAACTCCGAAGGCATCATTACGGTGCTCAGTTGGGTGACGTGGATCGCAATCGTCATTGCCGGTATCTCGATCATCCTGCTCGGAGGGTTGATCGCTACGCGAATGCGCAACGGAGAGGGCTTCCAGGCCGCGGGGCGTATAGGGATCGTGCTTGGCGCGATCTTCCTGATAAGCGGTGCGACCGCACTCGTTTCAGGGCTACTCCCGCACGGGCCTCAAGGTGCCAGCGGCGCGGTGCTGTTCTTGCAGTCGTCTCTCTGGTGGTACATGGGGGCGGCGGCTGTCGCCTCGGTCATCATCGGCGGTGTCCGCATGGCATGGGAGCAACGTGCAGAACCAGGCAAGGAGACGGTGAAGAGTCTCCTGACTCTGATCGTCGTTGCCGGTGCGGGCGTGACGATTGTTGGCCTTCTCGTGTCGGCCTTCGACTCGTTCTCGGTGTGGATTCTTAATGGTGCGCTGAGCTGCGACGTAGGCGCAGACTCGGCCTGTTTCGGCCAGAACATCACCACGCTGCTCGCGCTGACCACCAACCCGAACACGGGTGGCCTCGGCTCGCTGCTGGTCATCATCTTCGGCATCATTGCGATCCTCGCGACGGCGGCTCAGATCGTGTTGATGATCGCCCGCGGTGGAATGCTCGTGATCTTGACGGGCATCCTGCCGTTGTCGGCCGCGGCCACCAACACCGAAATGGGTAAGGGGTGGTTCAAGAAGAACGTGGGCTGGCTCGTGGCGTTCATCCTCTACAAGCCAGCCGCGGCGATCGTCTACGCTGCGTCGTTCCAGCTCGTCGGAACGAACATCTTCCAGGACGACGGAACGGGCTTCATCGCCGTGCTCACGGGCCTCATTCTCATGGTGCTCGCGCTGTTCGCGATGCCCGCTCTGATGCGGTTCGTCACGCCCCTCGTCAGCTCCCTGTCGGCCGGTGCCGGCGGCGCACTGGGAGCTGCGGCGATCATGGCTCTGCCCTCCGGTGCTGCTGCTGGTCGCCTCGCGACCGGCTCGGGCGGTGGCTCCTCGGCGGGCGGCGGTCCTGGCGCTACGGGCAGTCAGGGCTCGACCGGAGCTGCTGGGCCTTCCGGCTCGAACGGCGGCGGTGGATCGGCTCCTCAGGCCGCTCAGGCGTCTAGCGCGGCTGGTGGCGGCGGTGGCGGCATGACGGGGGCCGCTGCCTCCTCGGGTGCCGCTGGCGGCGGTACGGGCGCTGCTGCCGCGTCTGCCGGTGGCGGAGCTGCCGCGGGTGGAGCTGCCGCGGGTGGAGCTGCTGCCGGCGTTGCCGGTGGCCCTGTCGGCATGGCCGCGGGCGTCGCGATCGGTGCAGCGGCTCAGGGCGTGCGAGCGGCCACAGGTGCCGCGAAGAACGTAGGCAACCAAGCAACGGGTGAAGGGAGCGCGAGCTGATGGCAACCGTAGAGACAAGCCGTAAGGGCGTCCGCACTTACGGGAACTGGCGTCAGCCGACGTCACCGGGGCTCCTCGGCCTCGGCACGGTTGGCACCGGCCTGATGTTCGTTGCGCTGCTGATTGTCATTGTCGTGCTGATGACGACGAACATCCTCAATGCCGTCATCACCGCCGCGGTGTTCGGCGGGATGATCCTGCTCCTGACCGTCCGCGACGGCGACGGTCGGAGCGTTCTCTCGCGCGCGGCGAACCGTGCCGCGTGGTCGTCGACGAAGCGGCGCAAGGCGAACGTGTACCGTTCCGGTCCCCTCGGCCGCTCGGAGTGGGGCACGAACCAGCTCCCCGGCCTGGCGGCGCAGTCCCGGCTCTCCGAACATGAGGACAGCTACGCCCGCCCGTTCGCGATGATCTACAACCCCCACGCGAAGACGTATTCGATCGTGATCGGCACCGAGCCTGACGGCGCGGCCCTGGTCGACCAGGAACAGGTCGACCTCTGGGTGGCCGATTGGGGTCACTGGCTGCGCAACCTGGCGGATGAACCGGGGATGGAGGCCGCTCAGGTGACGATCGAGACGGCCCCCGATTCGGGTCGCCGGCTGCGACGTGAGGTGGAGACGAACACCGACCCGGAGGCACCGGACTTCGCGAAAGCAATGCTCGGTGAGGTGGTGATGAACTACCCCGCCGGCTCGTCGACGGTGAAGGCGTACGTCGCGCTGACGTTCGCGGCGGCACCGCGCAAGGGCGCCAAGCCGCGCACCCCGGAGGACATGGGGCGCGAGCTGGCCGCTCGCCTTCCCGGCCTCACCGCGACGCTGCAAGCGACCGGTGCGGGGGCCGCGCACCCGCTGACAGCTCAGGAGCTGTGCGAGACGATCCTCGTCGCGTACGACCCGGCCGCGGCGTCCCTGATCGACGACGCTCACGCGAACGGTGACGTTCCCGATCTGAGCTGGTCCGACGTCGGCCCCACGGCTGCTCAGGCCAACTGGGACAGCTACCGGCACGACTCGGCAACGTCGGTCACCTGGCAGATGACTCAGGCCCCCCGCGGCCTGATCCAGTCGGGTGTGCTGGCGCGTCTGCTCGCCCCGCATCGCGACATTGCGCGCAAGCGCGTGACGCTGCTCTACAAGCCGATCGACCCCGCGCGGGCGGCGGCGCTCGTCCAGGCGGACGTACGAGCTGCGGAGTTCAAGGCCACGTCCAGCCGGAAGCCGGCGGCGCGTGACTCGCTCGCGCTGCGCTCGGCTCAGGCCACAGAGTCGGAAGAGGCATCGGGCGCGGGCCTGGTGAACTTCGGCATCCTCGTGACCGCGACCGTCATCGACCCGAGCAAGGAGGCCGACGCTCGCGCGGCGGTCGACAACCTCGGCGCGACCGCGCGTCTGCGGCTGCGCCCGGTGTACGGATCACAGGACAGCGCCTTCGCCGCGGCGCTGCCCCTCGGGCTTGTGCTGACCAAGCACGTAGCC
The DNA here is from genome assembly GCF_047238045.1 of Microbacterium canaveralium. Taxonomy (NCBI): domain Bacteria; kingdom Bacillati; phylum Actinomycetota; class Actinomycetes; order Micrococcales; family Microbacteriaceae; genus Microbacterium; species Microbacterium canaveralium. The sequence goes on from NZ_JBDFMA010000004.1 coordinate 26,251, forward strand.
GTCCCGGCGATGCTGAGGGAGGGAATCTGATGAGCCCTGATCTGATCGCGCTGCTCGCGCTGGGCGGGCTGGTCCTGCTCGTCGTGGTGGGCGCGCTCGTCTTCATCCGCACCGGACGAAAGAACACCGCCACGGGCGCCTCCGCGTCCGGTGGGTCGCTCACCTCTCGGGGGTGGAGCGGCCCCGGCGGCGGCATGTCGACGTACCTACAGCCCGTCCCGGAGTGGCGCGGTACGACGGTGCAGACGTGCGGCCTCTGGCCGTACGCAATCGGCGCCGGTACGCCGATGGTGGGCGTCCCGCTGGGCCGTCATATCCACACGGGGGCGACGCTCTGCGCCGACCCGATTTCGTGGTTCCAGCGGGCGAAGCTCATCAGCAACCCGTCTGTGTTCGTGCTCGGTAAGCCCGGGCTCGGTAAGTCGACGGTCATCGCCCGCATGGCGACGGGGCTCGCCGGCTACGGCGTGCAGCCGCTCGTGCTGGGCGACCTGCGCCCCGACTACGTGGAGGTCATCCGCGCGCTCGGCGGTCAGGTCATCACCCTCGGACGTGGGCGCGGATACCTCAACGTGCTCGACCCGGGCGAGGCCAAGGAAGCCGCGCAGCGCCTCATCGACGCCGGCTTCCAGAAGGAGGCCAACGAGGTACTGGAAGACGCCCACGGTCGCCGCCTGGCGATGGTGTCGTCCCTGCTGACGATCCAGCGCAAGTCTCCGCCGACCGACGTCGAGGAGTCGATTATCGACCAGGCCCTCCGCGTGCTCGATCGCAGCATGGAGGGTATTCCGGTGCTCTCCGACCTGCTGGCCGTCGTGCAGGAGGGTCCGACCGAGCTGCGTCAGGTCGCCGTCGACCGCGGCGATTTCAAGAAGTATCAGGAGATTACGCGCGGCCTCGAAGCATCGTTGCTGGCCCTGGCGACCGGTAGCGGTCGCCTCGGCGGCGTGTTCTCCCACCACACGACGAACCCCATGGCGCTTGACCGTCCGGTGGTCTACGACATTTCCGCGATCGGTGAGGCTGAGGGCGATCTGCGCGCGGCCACGCTGCTCGCGTGCTGGTCGAACGGCTTCGCGACGGTGAATATCGCCAACGTCCTCGCGGACGCTGGCCTGGAACCGCGCCGGCACTACTTCGTCATCATGGACGAGCTGTGGCGAGCCCTCCGCGCCGGTAACGGCATCGTCGACCGCGTGGACTTCCTCACCCGACTCAACCGTCAGGTGGGCGTCGGCACGGCGATGATTTCGCACACCATGGCCGACCTGAGCGCCCTCCCGGAGGAGGACCGTTTGAAGGCCAAGGGCTTCGTAGAGCGCGCCGGCATGGTCATGTGCGCGGGTCTGCCGTACACCGAAATGCCGGAGCTCACGACGGTCATCCCGTTCTCTGAGGCTGAGCAAGAGCTGTTGACCGGGTGGCAAGACCCGCCCGCGTGGGACGCCGCCACGGGCCGCGAGGTCGACCCTCCCGGCCGCGGCAAGTTCCTCGTGAAGGTCGGCACCCGACCGGGCATCCCGGTACAGGTGCAGCTCACGGAGGCTGAGCGCTCCATCCGCGACACGAACCAGCGATGGTACGAACAGTCCCGCACCGCCCGCCGTGCCGTACGCGCGGTGGAGGAGTTGGTGGAGGAGCACGAGGAGCGCGAGAAGGAGCCGGCACTGTGAGCACTCCGAACAACCGCCGCCGCGATCCCGGCGGCTTCGGCGGCGAGACGCTGATGCTGCTCGTCCTGATCGTCGTCGTCGTCGGGGGCTTGATCGTGACCAACGTCGCGGTGCGCCTGGGCGCGCAGCTCGACGGTACCGCGGCCGAGCTGCCGTCCGACCCGTTTGGGCTCACCCTCGGACTCATCCTCGGGCGCGTGGCGTGGCCGGCATCCGCGACGTGGATCGTCGCGGTTCTCGGCGCGGTCCTGCTCGTGCTGACGGTCCTCGTGATCGTCGGTGTCGTGCGTTACCGGAAGGGCCGGACCCGCGTCGACCGCGCCAGCTCGTACATGGGCCGCGGCAAGGACGTCGCCGGCCTGAGCCGACAGAACGCCGTGCAGTCTGCCGAGCGTCTCGGCGTGAAGGGCGTCGACGGTAAGCCGGTGCTGGGCGTACCGATCGGTAAGACGATCGGTGGGATGCCGCTGTGGGGCACGTGGGAGGACATGCACATCGACATTTGGGGGCCGCGTACCGGTAAGACCACCTCCCGCGCGGTGCCCGCAATTCTCGACGCCCCCGGCGGCGTGCTCGTCACCTCAAACAAGCGCGACGTGGTGGATGCCACCCGCGACGTGCGCGCGGAGGCCGGCCCGGTGTGGGTGTTCGATCCTCAGGGAATCGCGCTCGAGAATCCGTCGTGGTGGTGGAACCCTCTCAGCTACGTCACCGACGAGGTGAAAGCGGCCAAGCTGGCCGATCACTTCGCCTCGGGCTCGCGTGACCCCGGAGCCAAGACGGATGCCTACTTCGACCCCGCGGGGCAGGATCTCCTTGCGGGGCTCCTGCTCGCCGCGGCGCTCGATGGTCGACCGATCACCGACGTCTACGCCTGGCTGACGCGCCCCACGGAAGACGAGGCGGTGTCGATCTTGAAGCGGCACGGCTACAAGCTCACCGCTGACCAGGTGCGCGGCGTCATCATCGCCCCCGAGAAGCAGCGCGGCGGCATCTACGGCACGGCGCAGCAAATGGCGTCGTGCCTCACGAACCGTCAGGTTGCGTCGTGGGTGAACCCCCTGACGCAGACCGACCTTCGCCCTCAATTCGACCCCGCCGCGTTCGTGCGCGGCGGCGGCACGCTCTATTCGCTGTCCAAGGAGGGCCGCGGGACCGCCGGCCCGCTCGTGACGGCGCTGACCGTGGCCGTCGTCGAGGCCGCGGAGGAAATCGCCGCGGCATCCCCCGGGGGCCGTCTCGCGGTGCCCCTGCTCGGCGTGCTCGACGAGGCGGCGAACGTCTGCCGCTGGCGTGAGCTGCCGAACCTTTACAGCCACTACGGCTCGCGCGGAATCGTCCTGATGACCATCCTGCAATCGTGGTCGCAGGGCATCGACGTATGGGGAGAGTCGGGCATGCGCAAGCTGTGGTCGGCCTCCAACGTCAAGGTCTACGGCGGCGGTGTGGCCGAAGAAACCTTCCTCGAATCGCTCTCCAAGCTGATCGGTGACTACGACCGTCAGGCGTCGTCGGTGTCGTCGGGTCGCGGTGGGCGCAGCGTGAACCAGCAGCTCCACCGTGAGCGCATCCTGGACGTCGCGGACCTGTCCGCGATGCCGAAGGGTCGCGCCGTGGTGCTGTCGTCGGGGAACCGCCCGACGCTGATCCGCACGCAGCCGTGGATGACCGGCCCGCACGCCGAGAAGGTGAAGGCGTCGATCGCCGCACATGACCCGGCTGCGCAGGGGACGATCAATGAGGCTCAGGAGTCCGTGCGCGCCGTGGCCCGCGCGGAGAACGATCGAGAGGCCGTCTGATGAGCGACAACTGGGGCGACAACGACGGGATCGAGGCTGAGCCGTTCGACGTCGACGACGAACCGACCGCGGAGCGCGAGGAGCGCGAGCCCGGACGCATGTTCGGACTCGACGTCGCGGAGGTCGTCGAAAGCATGGCGCGGCCGGCGATCGCGCGGACGCTGCAGAAGGCCGTCCGCGACGTCGTAAACGAGGTCGTCGACGCGGAGGTGACGGAACAGCTCGACCCCTCCGTGATCGAGGAGCTGCAAGCGCAAGCGGCCACCGCCGCGCGGCGAGCGGTCGGCGCCGCTCTCGACGAGCTGGACGAGGAGCCGGCCAACGAGGAGCCCGAGCTGTACTTCGGTTCGGTCGACGAGTTCGTGCGGGGTTTCCTGCTCCCCAACTACAAGCGTCGCGTGGACGGTCAGCGTGTCATGTGGGCTGCGGAGTGGTGGAAATACGCCGAAGCCGTCGCGCGTCTCGACGCGCTCTGGCGCGCGTGGGAGCACCTGCGACAGGACGCGCAGACGGGCATGTCTGTGTGGTTCCGCGATCACGCCGAGCACCACATGTCGATCCTGCTCAGCACGGATGGTCCCTTCGCCGCGGCCGGCGAGGGCAAGAACGGTGAGAACGTGAACGACAAGGGCGAGCCGCTGCCGTACGCGCCGCCGCCTGAGGGTCTGTTCCCTGACGTGCGCGAGGTGACAGCGTGAGTGCTGTCGTGAGCCGCCGCGAGTCGTGGGTGCGCTCGTACGCCGCTCCCTTCGCGATCCGTGTCGCTCTCTGGCAGACCGCGTGCGCGATCGCCCTGCTCGTGGCCGCGGGTGTCGTCTCGATGGTGTCGGCCGACGCGATCGCCCACGCCGTCGCCGCCGGCTCGGCGCTCGTCGCCGCCGTGGTGCTGTTGGCCGCGGTGATCGGGGCGATGCTGCACCTTGCGGCGCTGCGGATGCTGCCCCGCCTTCCCGTCCGCGATGGGGGCGGTCCCGCTCGCCCCTCGGCCGCGGTGCGGGCTCGGATGCAGGAACGACGAATCGACGGTGACACGCCCCCTGAGCTGCGCTGAGCGCCAACGAGAGAGGGACCGGGCCTAGGCCGTGTTGCTATATCCGTTGGAGTGCTGCGGCGAGGTTGAGTCCGGCTGCGTATGAGGTGGCGGTCTTGTCGTAGCGTGACGCGAGTCCTCGCCACTGCTTGATGAAGCTGAAGCATCGTTCGACGACGTTGCGGCCCTTGTAGCGTTGCTGCTGCTCGAGGCCGAAGTTGATCGGTCGACCGGGTCGCTTGCGTCGGTGCGCGATCTGGTCGTCGCGCTCGGGGATCGTGGCCTTGAGCCGTGCTCGCGTAGCCACGCCCGGTTCTTCTTTGACGGGTAGCCCTTGTCCGCGAGCACCCGGTCGGGTCTCGTGCGTGCAGGGCCTCGGCCACGGACGTGGATCTCGTCGAGGGTGTCGGTGAACATGCTGGTGTCTGCGATCTGCCCGCCCGTGAGCACGAATGCCAACGCCCGCGCCTGCCCGTCGCAGACGAGGTGGATCTTCGTCGTCAAACCGCCTCGTGACCGGCCGATCGCGTGGTCAGGAGGTTCCGGCCCGTACTTCTTGTAGTTCGCCGGAGCCCCCCGTGTCGCGGGGCAGGGTCGCGCCGTGCTGGTGGACACGCGCGATCGAGGAGTCCACCGACACGACCCAGTCGATCTCGCCCTGCAAAGACGCCCGCTTCTGCACGTGGGTGAGAAGGTCTTCCCAGACACCGTCGGCCGCCCAGCGACGGAAGTTCTTGTACATCGTGTTCCAGTTCCCGAACCGCTCGGGCAGATCACGCCACGCCGTCCCCGTCCGGAACCGCCACGCGGTCGCCTCGACAACCATGCGCCGAGCGACGGGAGGGCGACCACGCGTCCTCGCCGGCGGAAACACGTCCTTGATCAGCTCCCACGCCTCATCTGTGATGACATCTCGCGACACGCTTCAAGGATCGCCCCGCCCCTGCGGAACAGGATTTAGCAACGCGCCCTAATCCTGGCCACACCGGATACGTCGTGATCGTGGTCACCGCAGCATCGCTATACGTTGGCGCCTTGAGGTGACGTCCTGCTACTTCGGCCTGATTCAGTGAGCGGGGGTACCTGGCACGCCCGTCGTGCTACTTCGTACGATCAGTTCGAATTCCGCCGTACGAGGGATGAGCGGTTCATCGTTTTCGAGGGCGTTGAGGATGAGCGTTGCACTTCACTCGATTAGGAGACACGCCCTAGTGCTGCGCCGATAATCGACGTTATGTCAGTTCGCCGACTCACACTGCCCGCCGTCCCCGGGCAGTCTTCACTCGGTCACCGTCAGCCTTCGGCATAATCGCGCCGACGGCGTAATGCCTGGCACCGGGGGTGGCAGCGGGGCGGCAACCGCCACAGCGCGTCCGCGAGCAGTCATCACCTACGCCTGTACGAACTTCTCTCCGGCACGGGTGAGGGCAACAGGAGTTGCGCCTCGAAATCGCGTAGCGGTCGTCCGATCTCTCGGCTTTTGCCGACGCCGGAGACCCCCATCACCACCACGGCGCCGAACCCGGGCCCGGCCGCATCCGCTTCAGTGGTCACCAGTCGTGCACGGTTCCGTCGGCGAGGCGGTTGTAGGGCAGGTAGGCCTGCACGTAGGGGTACCTGCCGGCCTCGTCGAGGTCGAGCTCCACGCCGATGCCGGGCTTGTCCCCCGCATATAGCATCCCGTCGTTCCAGGTGAAGGACTGCTCGAACACGGAGTCGGTCTTCGCCCCGTGCATCATGTACTCCTGGATGCCAAAATTGTGGATGGCGAGCCCCAGGTGCATGGCCGCCGCCATGCCCACCGGCGAGATGTCGGTGGGGCCATGCATGCCCGACTTGATCTGGTACTGCGCGGCGAACTCGAGCACCTTTTTGAGGTGCGTGATGCCTCCGGTATGGGTCACGGCGCTGCGCTCGTAGTCGATGAGCTGCTCGCGAATGATGAGCTGGTAGTCCCACACGGTGTTGAAGATCTCGCCGATCGCGAGCGGCGAGGTGGTGTGCTGACGCACCAGCCGCAGTGCCTCCTGGTTCTCGGCGGGCGTCAGGTCTTCGATCCAGAACAGGTCGTAGGGCTCGAGCGACTTGCCCAGGCGCGCGGCTTGGATTGGGGTGAGCCGGTGGTGCGCGTCGTGCAGCAGGGGAAGTTCGGCGCCGAACTCGATGCGCACCGCCTCGAACACCGTGGGGATGTGACGGAGGTAGGCGCGGGTGTCCCAGTCCTCCTCGTTCGGCAAGGCACCACGCTGTGCCGGCTCGTGGTCGTAGCGCACACCCTTGTTCGCTTCGAAGGTAGCGTTCGACGCGATGCCGTAGATCGAGTTCAATCCCGGCACGGCGGACTGCACGCGGATGGCCTTGTAGCCCTGCTCCTGATGCGAACGGATGCTGTCGAAGATCTCGTCGTTCGTCTTGCCGGAGGCGTGACCGTAGGCGAGAAGCCCCGTGCGTGAGGCTCCCCCGAGCAGCTGGTAGAGCGGCATCCCGGCCGCCTTCGCCTTGATGTCCCACAGGGCGACGTCGACCGCAGCGATCGCCGCCATGGTGACCGGGCCACGGCGCCAATAGGCGGATCGGTAGAGGAACTGCCAGGTGTCTTCGATCGACGAGGCGTCGCGGCCGATGAGCAGCGGCACGACATGCTCGCGCAGGTAGGCGACCACGGCGAGCTCGCGCCCGTTGAGGGTGGCGTCGCCGAGGCCGCTGAGACCGTCGTCGGTCGTGAGCTTGAGCGTCACGAAATTGCGGTCGGGGCTGGTGACGATGACTTCGGCTTTGTCGATGATCATTCTGCGGCTGTCTTTCTGCTGTCGGAGGTGAGGGCGTCGGCGACCGACGCGACGGCGAGGGCGAAGGGCGCATCGGCCGCGAGCTCGGGGTCGATTAGAGCGAGACTCGCCGGTGTGCCTCCCAGGGTGGCGCCTGCGATCCAGGTTCCCAGCACCCGGGCGCAGGCATCTGCAGTCCGCCCCGCCGCCCTCTCGAGCCGTGCGACCGGCACGATGCGCACGCGGAGCTTGGTGAGGCCGCCTTCGGCGATCTGCGTGAGCCGGTGCTCGATCCGCGAGTTCTTGAAGCGGTTGAGCAGAGCGGATCGGTAGTCGGCAACCTCCACCGCCGGGAGGTGACGCACGGCCTCATCCCAGAAGCGCTCGACCTCGTCGCGGCAGACCGGATCGGCTATTGCTTCCGCCACGGTGAAGTGCCCGCGGAGCCGGCCCGCCGACGCGAGGTGGATGTGAGCGCCGTTCAGCAGCCAGAGCTTGCGGTTCTCCCACGGCTCGATGTCGTCGACGAAGCGGGCGCCCGCCGTCTCCCAGGCTGGCCGGCCGGCCGGGAACGCTCCGGAGAGCACCCAGTCGGAAAACGGCTCGGCCACTACGGGTGCGGCGTCGATCCAGCCCGTCGCGCGCAGTACCTCGTCGGTTTCCGGCCCCGAGTTGCGTGGCGTGATGCGGTCGACAGAGGTGGAGACGCACGAGACCTTCGCGCCCAGCCAGGTGTCGAGTTCGCCGGAGACCAGCGCAGCGAACGCTCGCAGTGCGCCGCGCAAGACCTCGCCGTTGTGCGGCAGGTTGTCGCACGGAACCAGCGCGATGGGGCCGGCCCCGGCGCGACGGCGGGCGTCGAGCCCCAGCACGATACGGCCGATCGCCGTGGCCGGCGCCCAGGGCTCGGGCGGCGAGGCCGGCATCGGCGCCCCCTGAGCGGTCACCCTCCTCACCAGCTCCACGTCCTGCTGAACGGCGGGATCGTTTAGGTCGAGCCCGCCCGCCGGCGTGAGCCGGTATCCCGCCTCGGTGATGGTGAGCGTGAGGATGGCGGTCGATGGTTTCGCGAGCATCCGCAGCAGCTCCCCGACCTCGCCTCCAGGCACCGCGCGCACGATACTGCCCACTACCTCGAAAGCGTCGTCGTCACGCCCGCGCTCCACGAGCGTGTACACGCCCCCCTGCCCGTCAAGCAGTTCGGGAAGCTGTCGGCTACGACCTGTGAATGCCACGATGCCCCAGTCGGCGGCATCGTGCGCGTGTGCCGTATACCAGGCCTGGTGAGCGCGATGAAAGGCGCCGAGGCCGAGATGCACGATGCGCTCTGGTGGTAGGCCACCGGGCTCGGGCGAGCGGGTGAGCCGCCTGCTGGCGAGAACCTCGCTCACAGCTTGAACACCCGGGTGGGGATCTCGTCGACCAGGTCGACGATGATCTGCTCGGCGGCCGCCTGCGCGACACGGCCCTGGCTCACCAGCCGCGCGAGGTACGAGGCGTCGGCGCGGCGAGCGGTGTCGTGCCGCGCCGGGATGGAGAGGAACGCGCGGGTGTCGTCGATGAATCCGGAGCTACGATAGAAGCCCGCGGTCTCCGTGACGGCCGACCGGAAGCGATCGATCGCATCCGGTGCATCAAGGAACCACCACGGCGCCCCGATGAAAACGCTCGGGTAGAACCCGGCGAGCGGCGCGATCTCACGCGAGAAGGCCGTTTCGTCCACCGTGAACAGGACGATGTGCAGATCTCGCTCGAGACCAACCCGCTCCAGCATCGGGCGGAGGCCGTTCACGAACGACGTGGGCACCGGGATGTCGTGGCCGGTGTCGGGTCCGTAGCGCTCGAAGGTGCGGGTGCTGTGGTTTCGGGTCACCCCCGCGTGGATGGTCATTACCAGGCCGTCGTCGACGCTCATTCGCGCCATCTGCAGCAGCATGTGGCCGCGGAACTCGCGGCGCGCAGCCGCATCCGCCGACCCGTCGAGCACGGAGGCGAAAAGCGCCTCGGCCGCGAGGGGCGACAGGTCGACGGTGTGGGCCTCCTCCACCCCGTGATCGGCAGAAACCGCACCATTCGCGATGAAGTGGGCACGACGGGCCTGCAGCGCGTCAAGGTAACCGGCGAAGGTGCCGGGCCGGGCCACGACCCCGGCGACAGCGCGCTCATGGCGCTCGTGGGGCGCCTATCGGTACAGAGCCCGGAATTCCGTGTCTGGTGGGCCGACCACACTGTTCGCATGCACAACACCGGCGTGAAGACCATCAACCACCCCGTCGTCGGAGAAGTCGCTCTCGAGTATGAAGTGCTCGAGGTCCCCTCCGCTCCCGGCATCCGCGTCACCAGCTACCTCACCGCACCGGGCACGCCCTCGGCCGACGCGCTAAACCTGCTACGAAGCTGGACCGCCGAACCGGCAACCACCATTCACGTCGACCACCTCAACTCCTCCCCCGTCGACCCCGCCTGAAAAGACCGGACATGACCGAGCAAAGCATCGCGCAACGCATCGTCGGGGACTTCGCCCCGAAACTCGCCACCGTCACCGACGACGTCCTCTTCGCCGACATCTGGGAACGCCCTGGCCTGTCCCCCCGCGATCGGAGCCTAATCACGGTGGCGGCCCTCCTCATGGGCGGCAACATCGACCAGCTCAAAGGACACACCGCCCGGGCCTTAGCCAACGGCGTCACCCCGGAAGAGCTCGGCGAAGCCATGACGCACCTGGCGTTCTACGCCGGGTGGCCCAAAGCATTGTCCGCGGTGACCGCGGCTCGTGAAGTGATCGAGAAGGACGGAAACGCATGAGCGACCGGAGCTATGACGAGCTAGCGCTCATCGCCCGGGCTGACGAACTCTCCATCAGTTCCCTCCGCAAGAACGACACTCCGCCCCTTCGTGCCGATCAGAAACACCCCGAAGCGGAGAACCGGCATCTCCACCCCGTTGTTCAGCGTGACCGTCTGCATGTTTCTCTCCTTCTCATGAGTACTGACAAGGCCGTCAGAGCGCGGCCTGATCGCGGATGTCAGCGAGGGCGTTCATGAACCCCTCCGAGCAGCCGCTGGAACCCGCCAGCCGGTCGAACGAAATCTCATCCAGGCGACGCCCGACCACGTCCGCCGGCAGGGCTTCTGCGAACCGCTGCTGATACCCGAGCGAGGTGTCGTTCTCGGCCGGTGTGGTGATCTCCACCTCGCTGACTCGCCCGTCTGCGACAGTGAGAGTCACGTCCTGGTGTGACGGCAGCGACCCATACCACCCCGCGCGGCGTACCTCCCATCGCGGTACTCCGCGCCCAACACAGCGGCATCCGCTGACGCAAGCGACGGGCTCGGCGACGGTGCGGCATCAGGAGACGATGAGCAGCCGGTTAGCCCGACGGCCCCGACGATCACCGCGCCGACCATCGTCGTTGCGCCTCGAGTTGCCGACATTCGATTAATCTGCCCGTTCATGCGACCGACGCTACGTGGGCGAGGGAGGACACTGAGAGTCCCTACCGTTCGCCCTCACCCACGGGTCCCAGGACGGTTCGGCGTCACCAGAAGAATCGGCGGGAGGCGGGTAGGAGCAGCGCGCACAGACTGGCCCCAGTTTGGGTTAGGGGCAATTCGACGAGCGATATGAATGATTGCCGCGACCGAGTCGTTCTGGTCCTTTGCGCTGGTAGTCACTGATCGTCTCAGCCGGTGATGGCAGAGTACGCCGGCAGCACGCCGAGGGTCAGCAGGATCATGACCAGCACGCCCAGGGCGACGCGGTAGATCACGAACGGCAGGAAGCTGCCGCGTCGGAGATACCGCATAAGGAACGCAATCACCACGTAGCCGACGATAAACGCCATGACTGTTGCGATGCCCGTCTCCACGAGGTTGTACGGACCGGTGCCTTCGCTGGAGCTTTTGTAGAGCTCGTAAAACCCGCTGGCGAAGACGGCGGGGACGGCGAGCAGGAACGAGTACTCCGCCGAAGCGGTGCGCGTGTAGCCGAGCGCGCGACCGAGGGTGGTGGTGGCACCCGAGCGCGAGACGCCAGGGACGAGCGCGAGGGCCTGTGCGAAGCCGTAGGCGATGCCGTGCGGGTAGGTGAGGTCGTCGAGGTCGCGGCGTCGCTTTCCGTAGTGGTCGGCGAGACCGAGCAGGATGCCGAAGACGATGAGCACGACGGCGGTGATCCACAGGCTCCGGAAGTTGTCGCGGATGAGGCTCTGCAGCAGCACGCCCAGCAGGGCGATGGGGATCGTGCCGATGATGACGAGCCAGCCCATGCGGGCGTCGGGGTCGTTGCGCGGCACCTTGCCGGTGAGCGAGCCGAACCACCGCGAGATCACGCGGGCGATCTTCTTGCGGAAGTAGATCAGCACGGCGAGCTCGGTGCCGATCTGGGTGATGGCGGTGAAGGTCGCACCCGGGTCGGTCTGCGACGGGAGGAACTCGCCCACGATGCGCAGGTGCGCGCTGGAGGAGATGGGGAGGAACTCGGTCAGGCCCTGGACGAGCCCGAGGATGATGACCTCGAAGATATGCATGCGGTCCTTCGGTGGGTGACGTGCTGTGGGCGCGAGGGCGAACCGGCTACTAACGATCCGGCATCGCGGTCTTCTGTTGCCGCGTCGCGACGAGGTCGGAGGGCCCCGGTTTTGCCTCTGACCTCGGATTTAACGCAGGGACCACTAAGACGTTTCTAAGAAATGGGCGACGCGCCGGGAGTGGCGCCCTCATTTTGAAAATGATGCCGCCGCCCCGTTACTTTGGTTAGGCATACCTTGCTTGAGCCGCGGAAGCGGCGTGCCCGATTGGACCCCCATGAAGCGCTTTTCCCGTGCGTTGGTTATCGCCGCAGCCTCCGCGACCGTTCTGGCTGGCTGCTCCGCCAGCCCCACGAACCCCTCGGCTGCATCCCCCGACGACAGCAGCCAGGTGACAGGCTCCATCACGGTCTACAACGCCCAACACGAGGAGCTCACGCAAGCGTGGGCGGACGCGTTCACGGCAGACACCGGCGTGGAGGTTGTCCTGCGAAACGGCAGTGACTCGGAGCTGGCGAATCAGATTGTGCAGGAAGGGTCAGCGTCCCCGGCCGACGTGTTCCTCACCGAGAACTCCCCGGGTGTCTCTCTCGTTGACCAGAACAACCTCCTCGCCCCCGTGGATCAGTCCACCCTCGATGTGGTCCCCGCGCAGTACCGCGCGGGATCGGGCAACTGGACGGGCATCGCGGCGCGCTCGACCGTCCTCGTGTACAACCCGTCCCTGATCAGCGAAGCGGACCTCCCCGTGTCCTTGATGGACCTGCAGGACCCGAAGTGGCAAGGCAAGTGGGCCGCCTCGCCCGGTGGAGCTGACTTCCAGGCCATTGTCTCCGCGGTGGTGGCTACCGAAGGCGCCGATGCCGCCGCGACGTGGCTTACCGGGATGAAGACGAACGCCACCGCCATCCAGGGCAACAGCAACGTAATGAAGGCCGTCAACGCCGGCCAGATCCCGATGGGTGTGATCTATCACTACTACTGGTACATCGACCAGGCAGGAACCGCCGAGAACAGCGGCAACACCAAGCTGCACTACTTTGGCAACGAGGACCCCGGCGCATTCGTCAGCGTCTCCGGTGGTGGCGTGCTGGCATCCAGCAGAAACGCCCCCGCAGCCCAGGCCTTCCTCGCGTACGTCGTGTCCAAGGCGGGTCAGGATGTGCTGCGCACCGGCTCGAGCTTCGAGTACACCGTTGCCAGCGACGTGGCCGCCAACGCCGCCCTCCCGCCTTTGGCAGGTCTGGGCGCCCCGACCATCGACCCCTCCACCTTGAACGGTCCCGAGGTCGTGGACCTGATGACGTCGGCGGGTCTGCTCTGACAACGCCGACACAGCGCACGCCGCCCACACCCCTGAGAAGGTCTGGGCGGCGTGCGCCGTTGCTTCTGGTCGTCGCTGTCGCGGTGATCACCGCTTTTACGCTCATCCCCGTGGGGTTCGTCGGCTGGTTCGTGATGGCGACGGGGCCTGACGCGCTCGGGCAGCTTCTCTTTCGTCCACGCATCGGTGAGCTCCTCACCAACACCGTCCTCCTCATCCTCATCGCCGTGCCGCTGTGCGTGAGCGTCGGGGTGGGCGGTGCCTGGCTCGTGGAGCGCACGACCCTCCCGTTGCGGCGCGTGTGGTCGGTGCTGCAGGTCGTCCCGCTGGCCATCCCCGCATTCGTGGTCAGCTACGCGTGGGCTAGCACCGTGCCCGCCTTCGGCGGCCTTGCAGGCGGTGTCCTCATTGCAGTCCTCGCATACAGTGGCCTCGTTTACCTCCCCGCCCTCGCCACGTTGCGCCGGCTCGACCCTGCCCTGGAGGATGTGGCTCGCTCCCTCGGGCACTCCAACGCCCGTGTGTTCTGGACGGTGGTGATCCCCCAACTGCGGTACGCCATTAGCGGAGGAGCCCTGCTGGTCGGGCTGCATCTTCTTGCGGAGTACGGCGCCTTCGCGCAGATCCGGTTCGAGACGTTCACCACCGCCATCGTGGTGCAATACAGTTCCGCGTTCGCCGGTCCCGTCGCCAATGCCATGGGCGCGATCGTGGCGGTGCTGGCGCTGCTCATGCTCACCACCGACTCCCTCGCCCGGGGCCGAGTGAAATTCGCTCGAACAGGATCCGGCGCCCCGCTCCCGGCGCAGCGCACCGTCCTTGCACCCCTTGCCGGCGTGCTGCTCACCGTCGCGCTGGCGCTGTACGCGAGCTTGTCCGTAGCCGTTCCGACCGCGACGACCGGCCGATGGCTCCTCGGCGGACCGTGGTGGGATCAGCGTTGGCTTGGCGACGCCCTCGTCACCACCGTCATCCTGGCCGTATCCGGCGCCGCGGTCACCTCGGCGGTGGCGTTGGTTCTGGCCTGGCTGGGCGTGCGCTACCCCGGAAGGGCGACGCGGGTCCTGGAAAGCGCGAACTTCGTCGCGTCCAGCTTCCCCTCGATCATCGTGGCCCTGGCGCTGGTCACCGTCACCCTTCGTGTTCTGCCTGTGGCGTACCAGACGGTGTTCACCGTACTGGCGGCCTACCTCATCCTGTTTCTCCCCCGGGCGGTGGTGAGCATCCGCAGCGGCCTGGCTCAGGCCCCACCCATCCGTGAGGAGGCTTCCCGCACGCTGGGGCAGAGTCCCGTGCGGACCTTGCTGCGGGTGACGGCGCCGGCCATCATGCCCTCGGTGCTGGCTGGGGCAGCCCTGGCTGGTATCGGGATGGCCAGCGAACTCACCGCCACGCTTCTGCTCGCACCGAACGGGACGCGGACTCTGGCGACAGAGTTCTGGTCCGCCAGCACGTCCGTGCAATACGTGGACGCGGCACCCTACGCGGTCCTCCTCACCGTCATCAGCATCCCCGCTGTCGCCCTGATGTATCGACAAGCCCGAAAGCGCACCGCATGAGAATCGACGTCACCGACCTCTCGTACAGCATCGGAGCTCAGACCATTCTCGACAGCATTAGTTTGAGCATCGAGGACGGCTCTCGAGCGGCCATCGTGGGCCCCTCCGGTAGCGGTAAGAGCAGCCTGATTCGCGTGATCGCCGGTCTCGTATCCCCGTCCCGCGGCACCGTGTCGCTGGGCGGACGGGTGGTGACAGGCACCCGCAGCGTACCGGCGCACCGCCGGGGGGTCGCGTATGTTCCACAGGACGGGGCCCTCTTCCCTCACCTCAGCGCGGCGGCAAACATCACCTTCGGTCTGCCCCGAGCACAGCGTCACACGGCACACGAGTGGGCGGAGATTGTCTCCTTGGACACGACGCTCCTCACGCGCTACCCACATGAGCTGTCGGGGGGGCAGCAGCAGCGCGTCGCTCTCGCCCGTGCGCTGGCGGTGAAGGCGCGCGCCATCGTTCTCGATGAGCCGTTCAGCGCACTGGATACGGACCTCCGGGCGGAAGCTCGTCGAAATGTCGTGGAGGCCCTGGAACGTGTGGGTGCCACCGCCATCCTTGTCACCCATGATCAACAGGAAGCGCTTAGCTTCGGCGACCGGCTCGGCGTGCTGGAGGCGGGCTCGTTGACGCAGTACGGCGCGCCGCTGACGCTTCACGACTACCCGCGAACGGCGCGTATCGCGGCAATGCTGGGGGCAGTGGTGTCTCTCGACGCCACCACGGACGGTTCCACAGCGACGACCGCGTTCGGCCCAGTGCCTCTTCGGCATGCTCCTGCAGCTGCAGCGCCCACTCCCGGGCGGGTGTCTGTCCTCCTCCGTGAAGGACAACTGGCCCTCGTCAGCGGCACACCGAATGCCGTCATCGTCCGCGTTGAGGGCGAAGGACAGTGGGACCGTGTCACGGTCCTCACCGACCGCGGCTCCGGCGCCGCGGTGACCGCGCGGCTGTTGCGGCGCCCCGGCAGCGCTTCCGTGACGGGTAGCGAGGTGCGCATCGGCGTTGGCGGTACGGGCTACGTGTTGCCTGTCGGGCAGGACGCGTTGTGACCACGGCGCAGCGCTCAGAGGGATGTGGAGGGTTTACGCAACATCCCCACCATCCGAACCGCTGCCGGAAGCGTCAGGTTCGGTAGGTAGCTACGCGCGACGGCGACGGCGGCAGCGGGAAGGATGGCTGTGTCCGGATACAGCAGCCAGAGGGAGTCGAACCGGGGCTGGAATTTCCGTTTGAAGCTGAGCAGCGAGCGGAAGCCGTAGCCCGGCTCGATGACCTCGCCCAACCGCGCGAGGAGGCGTTGGAGCACAGCGCTGTCCCCGTCGTCGTCGGGGACGGAAGCGAGCGGTGACCCGGACAAGCTCATGCGCGCGAACCCCTTCTCCTTCATCCGGGTTGCGACGCTGCCGATCACGAACTCCATCACCCCGTTCATGGCGTCAGAGCGGCGACGCATGAAATCGAGGGTGTACCCGTCTATGACGCCATCCTGCCCGTAGAGCGGCAGCCAACTGGTGACGGCCTGAATCCGTCCCTGGGCTTCGGTGGCGAGCATGAGGCGCACGTCGGGATCCGTGAGCTCGTCCGCACCACCGAGGGTGAACTCCATCTCGGGCAGGCTCTTTTCCGCCACCCATGCTTCCGAGATGTCACGGATCTGCGCGTGCTCGGCGAACGTGAGTTCCGGCCAGCTCGTCCACCTGGCCGTGACGTTCTCGCGTGCTGCTCGGTTCGTTGCGGTGCGGATGTCTTGACGGCGTTTGCCGGACAGGCTCCACTCGGTCAGAACAAGGGTGGCCTCTTCCGCAACGGGCAGGCGCTGCCACCCGAGTTGTGCGTACGCCGGCGCTTCGGGGTCCATCACGCTGTAAAAGACCGGCGTCCAGCCGTGGGCGCCGCAATATTCGACGAACCCGGTCACCACCGACGGGTCCGACGCGTCCGGACCGAACGCTCCTCCCAGGGTTACGGCGACGGCACCTCGAACACGGAAAGCGAAGCCCGCGTCGCGGTCGGGGGCGAACCAGTAGGTGTTCCCCGGCCAGGTCGCCATGAATGACAGATTGTCGCCCCCGCCCCGCTGCAGCAGGGAGCGAGCGCGTTCCCGGTTGACGGCACCGTGCACCGCACCGGGGGCGAGAACGAAGAAGGCTGTCCCGACCGATGTGCACACCCACACCCACAGAGACGGTAGATACCAGCTCACCTGCGCCCACCCCGACACCGGCACGAACGTCAAAGCGTCGGATGGAACGAGTGTGGGAGGGAGCAGGCGCAGGGGGAGCCTGCCGAGAATCTCCCACACCGGGGTCGACGGCATGAACCCGTATGGATCCACCAGGGCCCCGGCCGCGCCGATCAGCAAAGCCCCACCGACCCCCACCCCGAGGGTGAGGATGAAGCGTCGGCGAGCGGGTGTTGCCGAGCGTGCGGGTGCCTCCCGACGAAACACCACCAGGGTGACCGCCGTCATCAAGGGCACGACGGCCGCGACGATACTGCCGATGAGGGTCTGCCACACGTACTCCTGAGCCTCGACGTCCTGAGTGAGGGCGACGGCGGCCAGCGTCTCCGGCTGCACAACAACGAACAAGAACGCCATACCGGCGGAGAACAAGCCATTCAGCCCGACAGCAATCCACAGCGCCGCTCGGCGGCCTCGAAAAATTCCCCACGCGGCCAATGCGCCCACAAGCGCGGGCAGCACGGCGATGACACCCGCCGCGGGGTGGAGTTGCTCGATGGCACGGAACGATGCTGGGCATGCGGCGCCCACTGAGCCGAATGCGCAGGCGCGCCCGTCTGCGATGACCACCGGGTCGTGGGAGAGGAAACCATAGACGGAGAGCAATCCAGATCCGGAGCCGACCAGAGTGGCCAGCACCGGTCCGACGGCTGTCACAAGCGTTAACGACGCCAACAGAACACGTTTCTCGTGGTGGGTACTGCGGACCAGACGAAACGGTTGGCGTCGGCCGCCCAGGACAAACCCGACGACCATTCCAACCGGTACGGCCGCAAGAGAGAACAGATCGTTCGAGCTCCCCGAGTACAGGAACGCCGTAATGGCGCCCGTGGCGACGAACAGGCGAACGCGGCGGCGCCAGAGAGCGCTCGAGAATGAACTGGCGGCCATTGCGGTGCAGATGAGGGCGACAACCGGCGTAACGGTGCTCACCGTCGGCGCATTCAAGGGAAGAAAGTCCGCGAACTGCTCCTCAAGGTATCCAGTACCGATGCCTACTGCGGTAGAGAGCACGCCGCCGACGCAATAGCTGAGCAACGTGCGCAAGCTGCCCATGGCGTGCTCGGCGAACCCCAACACGACGAGGGCGAGCGGGATCACGCCGATGAGGGCTAAGGGGCCGGGGACGGCGAACAGGGACAGGAGAGTGCTCGGCCAGTGCTCCCCCTGCGTGGTGACGGTCTCGCCGAGGATGTGAGGCGTGATTCTGAGCTGCGGGACGATGTTGCTGGCGACACTGAGTACCGCAATGGCTGCGGTCAGCGCGATAGCCACGGGATGGCGCCGCACCCACCCTCGAACGCGCGCTGACGAGAGCCCCGGCTGGGGGTGTGCAGCTGTGTGTGCGGGTGTCGCCGTTTCAAGGTGCACGCTCATGTCAGTACCTGCTCGGATGTCGTGTTGCTGTGAGCTGTGAGATCCGTCAGCGGCGTCGTCAGGTCGTAGATGATCTCGCCTCCGATCCACTGGGAGGAGAAGTGCGTCTTCACCCACGCGGAGATCTCCCCGCCCCGGCTCCCGAGGAACCAGTGCACGTTCCCTTGGGCCACCAGGTTTTGGAACTGCGCCAACGTCGGGGTGGGGTCGGTGTGTTTGTAACCGCCGATGGGCATGACGGATACCCCAGCGGCCAGCTGATACTGCGCAGCGGTGGACGAACCGAGCTCGGTTGCTACCGACCATCGGTACCGCGCCGCGTCGGCTCTTAGCGCATCCAAGAGGGCGGGCTCGATGAGGTAGGACGGAGAGGCATCGGCACTGCGATCCGAGATCGGGGTGATTGAGGCACCCGCGTGACCTTGGGAAATGATCGCCGCGGACGTTGCGATGGGGCCTGCAAGGAGCATCACCGCTGCCGCGGTGAGGGTGGCCCGTTCGCGTCTGCGAACGTCGCCGAGTGCGATGACCGCCGCCACGACCACCCCCGCAAGCGCGAACGCGACGGCAAGAAGGAAGTGGTCGGGGCCGTGGCCCATGAGCATCACGCCGCCCCATGTAGCGGTCACAATGACGGCGGCGGCTAGGACTGTCCTTCCGAGGCGTCTTCGCTCAGCTCCCCACAACAGGGTCGCTCCCAAAGCGATTGTGCCAGCCAGCGCGGGTACCAACGCCACAGAGTAATAGGAGTGATAAATCCCCCGCATGAAGCTCAACCCCGCGTCGGTGAGAAGGGTACTCGCGGACATGAGGGCGAGGCTCGCGATGGCGGCATCCGGGCGTCGCCAGCTTCGCCAGTGCACGATCAAAGCCCCGGCAGCTACCACCGCAGCGCCAGGAAGCATCCATCCGATGAGATCACCTGAGGAGCCCACGAGAAGACGGTCAATGCCCGGTTGGCTGCCTCCGGCGAGGTTACTGCCGCCGCCGAGGATTCGCCCAAAGCCGTTGTACCCCAGGGTGAGGGACAGAAAGCTGTCATCGACGCTGCCTCCCACCCACGGGCGTTGACCCGAAGGCACCACGCTGACAATCGCAACCCACCATCCGGCCGTCAGAACAAGCCCACCGGCGGCGACAAGGAGGGAGTATGCGCGTCTGCGAAGGGTCCCCTGCCCCGCCCAGAGCACGACGAAGACAACCGCGGGCAGGATCAGGAACGCCTGCAGTTGTTTCGTGAGAAATCCCACACCAAAGGCTGCGCCAGCGAGAAACACCCACCGGTGCCGACCGTCCTGTAGCGACCGGACGACGCCGTACAGGGCAGTAGCCAACGTCAGCGTGAGGAGGGCATCGGGGTTGTTGTATCGGAAGATGAGCGCCGAGACAGGGGTCATCGCGGTGATGAGCCCGGCGAACAATGCCGCGCCGGGTGGGGTGATTCGTCGCGTTGTGGCGTAGACGACCAGCACAGTGACCACTCCGATGAGAGCTTGAGGTAACAGCACCGCCGTGGGGCTCAGCCCCAGCAGGCGCACGGAGAGAGCCATCACCCAGATACTCGCTGGAGGTTTGTCGACGGTAATGAGGTTGCCCGGGTCGGATGCGCCGTAGAGGAACGAGGTCCAGTTGTTGGCACCGGCTTGTGCTGCTGCCGAGTAAAAGGAGTTCGCCCAGCCGGTGGTTCCGATACCGACGAGGTATGTCGTCGCGGTGACCGCGACCAGCACTGCGCCGGCGAAGACATCCGGCATCCGGGCCCGTGTCAGGGGCCGCATGACGCGGCTGTCGTCGTTGCGGGTTGATTGTCGCCAGCGGTCGTCCGGTCGGCGGGGCGAGCAAACACCCACAGGCGCAGCAGTGTGAATCGCATCGCGGTCGCGGCAAGGTTGGCGGCGGTGAGAACGACGAGTTCCACTGTAGCGGAGGCGTCCGCGGCCGAGGAGTGCAATACAAGAAGCGCACCCGAGGTCAACGCCCACGCGAGACCGAAAACGACTAGCCCCTGGAGATGATGGCGTGTGCGCCCGAGACCGCCGCGGACGGCGAAAGTGAACCGGCGGTTGGCGGCGGTGTTGGCTACGGCGGTGACGAGCAGGGCGAGGAAATTGGACAGTTGCGGGGCGAGCCCCGCCGCGAGAATCAGGTAAAGGAGGGCGTAGGCGAGGGTGGAGAACCCTCCGACGAGCAAGAACCTCATCACCTGCCCTGCGAAGGAGGGGATCTCAGCGGGAAGGAGAGGCTTGCGTCCGAGCTCGGTGTAGATCGCGGTGACGGGGATACGTCCGGTCGCGATGTCGCGGCTGACTCGGACCATGCCGCGCATGTCTTCGACAGCGGTAAGGATGAGATTGACGCTGCTGTGCGTGTCGTCGACCCAATCCACCGGTACTTCGTGGATACGAAGGCCCGCACGCTCGGCGATGACCAACAACTCCGAGTCGAAGAACCACCCGCTGTCCACCACGTGGGGCAGTACAGTACGTGCGATGTCGCGGCGGATTGCCTTGAACCCGCATTGAGCGTCTGTGAACTCCACGCCCATCGTTCTACGCAGCAACATGTTGTACCCGCGAGAGATGAACTCGCGTTTGGGTCCGCGCACGACCCGAGACGAACGTGCATGACGCGTGCCGATCGCGACATCCGAGTGTCCAGACGTCAGCGGCGCGATCAACGGCGGTAGCGCGCGAAGGTCAGTCGACAGGTCGGCGTCGACATACGCGAGCACTTCCGCCTGTGAGAGAAGCCACGCGATCTTCAGAGCGTGTCCGCGCCCCTTCTTCTCCAAGCGCAGATACTGCACACCCGGCAGCGTGGATTGCAGCATCGCACTAATGACCGGTGTCGAGTCGACGCTGGCGTTGTCAGCGATGGTAATCATCCACGGCTCGCTGTACGTCGAGGAAAGGAAACGATGGAGCGTGCGGATGGAGGCGTCAAGGGTGTCTTGCTCGTTGTGGACGGGCACGACCACCTCGAGCATCAGCCGGCTATCTACGTCCATAGTGTGTCTCCGCTCCGCGTGGTGATGGCTTACTGGGTGTCGTCGGCTGGGAGGTGCCGCTTGGCGGAGGAGCGTCGGAAGTGTCTGATTACGAGGTAGATCACCCCGCCGACGATGGCGGCGTAGACGACGTAGCTGAGCAGGTTGGAATACTGCTCGACGAGGTCGTACTGGGTGCCAAGGAGTACTCCCCCGCCGATGAGGAGTGCATTCCAGATGCCGCTGCCTGCAACGGTGAGCACCGAGAATCGCCAGAAGTTCATCCGTTCGGCACCGGCGGGGAGGGAGATCAGGCTCCGCACGCCGGGAACGAGTCGTCCGAAGAACACCGCGCTTCTGCTGTGCCGGGAAAACCACGCTGCGGCTCGGTCGAAGTCGGATCGGTCTACGAGGGGTAGTCGGGCCAGCCAGCGGATGGAACGCTCAAGACCAGCCCAGGCGCCGAGTGCATAAAGCACCACGGCACCAAGGTATGCGCCCAGCGTGCTGGTGAGCACCAGCAGCCAAAAATTCATGCCGTTGTTGTGAGTGAGGAATCCCGCCAAGGGAAGGATGAGTTCGCTGGGGATAGGCGGGAACACCGTTTCAAGGAAGGTGAACACTCCTACGCCCCATTCCCCGATGCCTTGCATCAAGCTGACACCGAATCCGACGATGCCGGTGAAGTTGTGAGGGTCGGTGGGAGCGGTGGCGGCCGCAAGAAGTGTCGCGGTGTTCATGAGTTCAGGGTCTCCAGCAGGGTGCTCAAGGCGTCGGTTTGCAGGGTGGGGTCAGGCGAGGCGGAGCGCACGGCTCGGAGGGCTTTGTCGATCTGGCCGTCGAGGACTGCCCAACCGGTGCCATCCAGCGGCTCCAACGTGGGTTGATCTCGATCCCACGCGGTTTCCAGGTCCGTGATGCGGGTAGCTGCCTCTGCGGTGTTACCCGCCTGGACGAGCCTCAGGGTGTCCTGCACGATGGTGCGGTAGGTGCTGATGTTCGCGGGCGGGAAGTTCGCCGTTGCTGATTCCCCGGGGGCGAGGGTCACGTTCGCCGCGGGCGCCTCCCTGCTCGCGGCGGCGGTGCCGTGGGGCTGAGTATTCGCCCACACCAGAACTCCCGCAGCAAGCACCGCAACGGCCGAGAAGTATCCCAGCATGACGCGCTGTCGAGTGGGGGTGGTGGGGGGTGTGACGGCGGGCCGCACTTTCTCGACGGTGTCGACGCGCGTGATGCTCAGGTAGATGACGGTGGCGAGAATGGCGGTGAGGAAGATGATGCTCGTCAGTCCGACGCCAAGGCCGAGACCGCCATCCGTGGTGGGAAACCCCATCCAGTCGCCCAGGTTTGCGCCCAGTGGGCGGGTGAGGATGTAGGCCAGCCAGAACGACAGGACGGCGTTCGCGCCCAAGCGCCACCCGAGGATCACCGCGAGGATGAGTCCCGCGGGCAAGAGAACCGACACCCCGGGGCTCCACCCGGTCAGTTCGAGGATCCAGTCGCCGGAGGCGGTGCCCAGGGCGAAGGTGACCAGGATGGCCAGCCAGTAGAACAGTTCTCGCCGGGTGGTGGTGATGCTGTGAATGGACAGGGTCCGCTGGCTACGCCACCACACCCCGAACACAACCGCGAGGACGATGGCGAACACGGTGGTGCTGGCGGCGAGGGGGATGCCGAGGTCGTCGGTGAGGATGTCGGTGTACAGGGTGCCGGCGACGCTAACGACGACGACGGTTAGCCAATAGACGAACGGCACGTAGCGGCGCAGGAGGAGCTGCCACGCGAGCACACCCACCAGCACCGCGGTGAAAATGATCGCCGTCACCTCCAGCCCCACACCCAACGTCACGTTGATCCAGTCGGCGAAGCTCTCACCCACCGTCGTGCAAAGGATCTTGATCACCCAGAACCACACGGTGATCTCGGGCACCTTGCTAAGCATGTTGCGCCGAGGCAGAACCGGCGACGGAGTCGATGTCATCACGCGAGCACGCTACGAATCCGGCTCTAAGACGCGACTCAGAATGGGGGGAACGGCTCGGGAGCGAGGTGTCGGGGTCGCTAACCTTCGGGGGTGACCGACTCTGAGTTACTCCTCCGCACCCTTGTGAGCGTGCTGGCGCTCGGCGGTGTGGCGGTGGTCGTTCTGCGTGTGGCGGGCGTTCGACGGTGGTGGGGGCCTGCCCGAGCGCTTTTTCGTGCGAGCGTGCAGCTGGCGGCATTGAGCCTGGTGCTGGCGGGCATCATCGCCGACCCGTGGTGGGTGGCGGGGGCGCTGATTGTGATGTTCGTCGCGGCCGTGGCCGTGTCCGCTCGTCGCGCCGGGGTGGCCCTGGTGGACTTCTGGCGAACGGCCGCAGCCATGGGCGCAGGAGTCAGCCTGGCGGGGATGGTGGTGTTCTCCTCCGAGGCAGTGGAGCTCACCCCCCGATACGCCCTTGCAGTCGGAGCGATGGTGGTGGGTAACGCCATGACCGTGGCAACCCTGGCGGGGCGGCAGTTCGCCCAGGCTCGACTGGACCGGTGGTCAGAGGTGGAGGCGTGGCTCGCGCTCGGTGCCGGCCCGCGGCGCGCTGTACGGGATGTGGCGCGCATTGCGGTGCACGATGCGCTCATCCCCGCGGTCGATCAGACTCGAACGACAGGCCTGGTCGTCTTGCCGGGCGCGTTCGTAGGCGCAATCTTCGGCGGATTGTCGCCGATTGAGGCGGGCCGTTTCCAGCTTGTGGTGCTGGCGGCGATCCTAGCCTCGGGGACGATCACGGCGGTGCTGACGGTCCGCCTCACCTCGCGGGTGGCGGTGCGGCCGAGCGCGCTGCGCTGAGGAGGCGTGTGGCTAACGCCGGCTGGCGAACAGCGGTACCCGAAGAGTGATCGTGGTGCCGGCGGAAGAGGTGGCTGACACCTGAGCGGTGCCGCCGTAGCGGGCGACGGTGTCCTGGACGAGGGAGAGGCCGATACCGAATCCGGTACGGCTGGAGCCTCCACCATCCACAGCATCCGCGGACCGGGCGAACCGGTCGAAGATGCGACTGGGCGCGATGCCTTGAATTCCGGGGCCTTCATCGATGACGTCGATGACGGCTTGAGCGCCCTCCTTGCGAGCCGTCACGACGACTTTCGCGCCGGCAGGTGAATGCTTGACGGCGTTATCCAGCAGGGCGACAACGCTGCGCTGCAAGCTGGCGGCGGGCATCGCGACGGCGAGGTCATCGTCGGGTGGACGACTGACAAGATGCACATCGCGTTCACGGGCCAGGATCGACATCGACGAGACTGCGGAGTCGGTGACCTCGGCGAGGGAGGCGGGTGTGGTGACGGACCCGGTGGGTACCTCGACGGCGTCCAGCAGATCGGAGACAACGCCGATGACGGAGCGGGAGTCGTCGCGCAGCTGGGCGACGACCTCGTGGTGGGGGTCGGAGTCCGGCAGTCCCCGCTGCAGCATCTGGATGCGCGCGTCGAGGATTGCCAAGGGGGTGCGCAGTTCGTGTGACGCGTCGGCGACGAACTGACGCTGACGGCGCAACGCGTCGACAAGGGGGCGGACCGCTCGGCGGGTGACCAACCACCCCAGGAGGCCGGCTGAAGCGATAGCGCACGCGCCGATGACCGCGCCGCCGAGGATGATGTCTAAGCCTTCAATGTCGACGACGGTCTCGTGACGTTGAGGGCTGAGCAGCTCTCCGAGTGGGATCTGGGTGAAGACAACCGAGAACGCAGCGATCAGGACCGCCAGTACCAGCACGGACACGGCCAGGGTGATGGTGAGTGCGACGCGGAGGGCTGTCGCCCGGATGAGCTGAGCGTCAGCGTCGGAGGGACGCCGGCGGTTGATCACATCAGCCCCAGACGGTAGCCCCGTCCGCGGACGGTTTGCACGATGCCGGGGTCGGTTTTCTTGCGAAGGTAGTGCACGTAGGTGTCGACTGTGCCCGGGGTGTCATCTTTAGAGAAGACCGCACGGAGGATGTCGTCGCGAGTGAAGGTGCGCTGGGGGTTGACGGCGAACAGCTTCAGCAACGCGCTCTCCCGGTCGGTGAGGATGGTGCGGCCATCGTAAGGCGAGTACACAGCACGCGAGTCCGGGTAAAACTCCCACTCACCAATCCGCACGAACGGCCCCTCACCGTTGCCGACGCGACGAATGGCGCGCAAGCGGGCGAACAGTTCATCGAACTCGAACGGTTTCACCAAGTAGTCGTTCGCGCCGGCGTCCAGCCCGCGCACCTTGTCCTGGACGGTGCCGAGCGCGGTGAGAATGAGCATCGGAACGCTCGCGCCCGCTCGACGAAGCGTCTCCACGATGGTGAGCCCGTCCACGGTGGGAAGGCGGCGGTCGACCACCATCACGTCGAAGGCGTGCGTGCCTGCGATGTCGAGCGCGTCGCCCCCGTCGGGCGTGAGGGTGACGTCGTATACCTCGTCGAGGACTTTCGCCATTAGCGGCCCCAGTTGCGCGTCGTCTTCCACGAGGAGGAGCCGGGGGCGATCCGTTGTCGGAGTGGTCATCGGCGTCCTCCTCGCTGCCGTCGCTTCAGGGTCATGTGGTGGGGTTGCCGAGTCATTGCCGCGCCGCCTCGAGGGTGTGTAAACGCCGGGTGAGCCATGGCACGCGTTGGCATACTTCGTAGACTGCCAGGGATCCCACCGAGACAAGGATGATCGACGCGGTCACATCGAGCGGGTAGTGCGCTCCCAGATACATGCGTGACCACGCCGTCGCCACGACGAACACGGCGCCGAGGATGCTTACTATGACCTGCGTCCGGCCTGCCGTGCTCAGTACCACCCACGTCGCGAGGGCGGCGGCGAAGGCGGTGTGTCCGCTCGGATAGCTGAACGTCACCGGGTCAACGCCGGTGGGGAACGGCAGCGCTGCGCTGTCCGGTCGGGGTCGCTGGACGATGACCTTCACCACATCCGCCAAGGCCCACGGCACGGTGACCTGAATGAGGGCGCGGACCACCGCGGGGAACGACCGGGTCACGGCTGCGACAATCGCCAGCGCCACCGCAAGGACGATGACCGCGCCGGTCGGCCCCAACCCGACGTTGATGGCATGGGCCACGAGGTCGAAGAATCCGGAATGGACGCCGTTCACGCCGGTGACAACGGTGAGCTCGGTCGCAGTCCAGCCCGCCGACATGCGGGCGAGCAACCCTACAACGACGATGAGCGCAAAGACCCCCGCCAGGGAACACAGCGCCGCGATAAGAGGTCCCCGGGAACGTTTCATCATCCGAGCACCCTCGCGCCACCGTTCTAAGAAACCACTCATACTCTGCGAAGAACTCCTCGCCGGGTGCCGCGGGAACATCCTTCGAGGTTTCTTACAACGCGGCGGGAATCCTGTCCTTGCAACCCCGTCCGAGGTTGCAGAAAGGAACGCATCATGAACGCGCTCAAACGCAAGTGGCTGGGTGTCGGAACGCTCGTCTTGCTCAGCGTCGGAGGAGTCGCCGCGATGGCGGTGCCTGCGTCCGCCAGTGTCACGTCGGTGTCAACGCCGGCTCCCACGGCCACCGACCCGGGCGTCGAAGACGGCACCAACGACGGCGAGACCGCGGACGACCAGGCCGGGGAGACCCCCGGCCAGGAGACCGCCGACGAGGCTGGGGAGGTTCCCGGGCAGGAGACCGCCGACGACCAGGGTGTCGAAGACGGCACCAACGACGGCGAGAGCGCCGACGACGCAACGGCCACGCCCGCTCCGTGACCACAAGCCCACGCGTGGGTGGCTAAGACCCCCTCGGCCACCCACGCGTGTTCCTGGGTGACACGGCGGAGAGGTTTGCCCTGCGTCTTCCTGCTGCGGTTGACTACCCCTATGTTTGCCCGGGTCGCTCCGCATAGTCCGAGAGGGCGTGCGTGGGGGCGGCCGACGTGATCTCGGAGAGCGCACGCCCACTTCGTCCTCACCGAAGCATCGACCACCGCAAGCTGCCCGTGCATCAGGCCGGGGCCTTGCCCGCACAGCAGGTTGTCTCCGCTTTCGATGAACAAGTCGAGCGGGAGACAGCGTGGGCGCCGCACTCGCACGCCACCCACGAGCTGTTGTGGAATGAAAGTGGCGTCTCCACTGTGGCAGTGGGCAATCGGGTGTGGACGATAACCCCCACTTTGGGGGGGTGGATTCCCGCCGGACTGGTGCATGCAGCAACAGCTGCCGCAGGCACGTGATATCGCACGAACCACTTCGATGTCACCCGTGTACCTCGGCTGGCGCAGGGTGTCGCCGTGGTTCAGATCACGCCGCTGCTGCGTCTGCTCCTCACGCGGCTGACCAGCCCGGAACTATCTGCGTCGTCGCGGGGACTCACCGAAAAAATGGTGCTCGATGTCATTGAGCCTGCGCCGCGGGAAATCACCGTCACCATCCCATCGGCGCCGCTGCTGCAGCCCATCGTCGAAGCCCTCCGGGACGACCCCGGGGATCGACACTCCCTCGGTGACTGGTCCCGCACACTCGGGGTTTCGACTAAGACCCTCACGCGTGTTTTTCGCTTTGAAACCGGTCTCCCCTTCACTCGTTGGGTCGCGGCCGTCAGGGCACAAGACGCGATCTATCTGCTCGGTCGGGGGACGCCGCTGGAGGAGGTGGCGATGTTGTTGGGGTACTCCAGCCCAAGTGCCTTCGGTGCGGCCATCAAACGAGTCACCGGTTCAACGCCGAGCACGTTCCAAGCCGTCGCTGGGCAGCATTCCTGATCTGCCCCCTCGTATCCACCGATCGATCAGGGGGCCTCCGGGATCAATGTAATCGCGCTTGACCGAGACGGCGTCGATGGGCGCAGCATGGGAGCTCGATGATCTCCAGCGCCCCATCGAGCTTGGGCGCTTTTAGCAGCGTGAAACACCGAGCGAATGCGACCAATTTCGGCGCAGGATCTGGAAAAAGGCAGGCGCCAAACGCGTCAAGTCCGCCGCAAGAGACGGCTTGGCGCCCACTCCCCCGGCTCTCAGACTCTCGAAGAGAGCCCACCGGTAGTCGACCGTTATGTCAGTTATCTGACAAAACACGTCTACGCGAACGTGCAGGCGCACGCAAGTTCCGCGAACCCCGCCGATATGCACTTGCTACTGCGAGACGTACTCGATCACTACGTGCCGATGCTCGTCGACGCCGAAATCGGCGCGTTCTCCCAGTGCGCCCACGACTGCAAGCCGGTCGGCCAGCTCGACGCGGTCACACCAAGGACGGGAGGACGGGAGAACGGGACTGAGCGCCCTTTGAACGGCCCGGCGGCTCTTCCGTTTCGGGTCCCTGAACCTAGTTCAGATGGATCCGGCGCTTGATCCGGCTCGGATGAAGACTCGCTCCAGGAGGAGGTGGATGGACGCCGCGTCCGAGTTGTTGGCAAACATCTCGTGACCAGGTCCGCACCCCACCTCCACACGACATTTCCTGATGTGGGCCCGGCGATCGCCTGACCACACGAGCCGCATGACCAATTTGACAGCGGCGTCATAGCTGAACGATACCTAGTTGCGGTGTCGCCGGGAAACATCGCGGAACGATCCGCCCGACGGACTACCGCATCCAGCCCAGGCCTGGCCCGTCTCAATTGGTGGAACGGGCGCTCAGCGGCTTAGCTCGGACCGCTGCACGCGCGCCGCTGCCGAGCGTGCCGACCTCACCCTCACCGCGTTCGCGGGTGCACCCTTGAGGGCCTCGGTGGCCGGCTTGGCGTTGCCGACGTCGGCGTGCATCTTCGCGGCCACGGCCTCCCGGTCGATGCCCTTCGCCTCGAGCTGGTTCGCGTCGTTCTCACGCCGCTCTGCGGAGTCGTACTTCGGGCCGGCCTCAGCATGCGCGGACTCGGCCGCGCGCTCGAGCGACTGTGCCTCCTCAGAGCTC
This sequence comes from Microbacterium canaveralium, assembly GCF_047238045.1. NCBI lineage: Bacteria > Bacillati > Actinomycetota > Actinomycetes > Micrococcales > Microbacteriaceae > Microbacterium > Microbacterium canaveralium. Next base: position 55,395 of record NZ_JBDFMA010000004.1, read on the forward strand.
TCAGAAGCGTTCTCGGCGCGCTGGTCCGCTGCCTTGGCCTGACGGTCGGCGCGGTCGGTTTTGCGCATCAGTAGCGCCGCCTCGGCCTCCTCACCGGTGCCGCGCTGGCGTTCCGTTTCGGACTGGCGGCGCAACAGCTCGGCGTCGACGGCTGCCCGCACCGCCTGGGGGTCGCCGCCGGCCTGGGCGGTGTCGACGCCGTAGCGGGTGCGCAGCTCGTCGCGCATGTGCGCCTCGGCGCGTACGGCTTCAGGATCTTCGTTGGCCCACGCGCGCGCCGTGGCGAGGGTCGTGCCGATCTGCTCGGGGGTCGCGCGCTCCCACCAGTCGTTCCGGTGGACGCTGCCGTACTCCGCGCGTGCGCTCTGGCGTTCGGCGTTCATCCGAGACGTCAGCTCGCGCGCCTCCTGCTGTCTCACCACCTGTGCGCGTCGAGCAGCTTCCTCGCGCTGTCGGGCAATGATTTCGCCTACGCGGCCGGCGGCGGTCGCCGCGACGCGGAGCTGCCCCTCGAACGCTTCGGAAATGCCGTCGCTCTCATCGGCCATGACGTGCTCCTCTCATCGTTCCGGGCCTCGGTCGGGCCCCTGGGTTGCGCTGGTGCGGGGTCGGGTCGGTTCGATCGTCGACGGGAGCGGCGAGGTCGTTCCCTTGCGACGGTTCTCCTCGGCGCGGTTCATCTTGTCCAGCGCCTCGCGTGTGGCCTCGTCAATTGCCGCGGACATGTCGATGCGGCGCGGTTCGGTCTTCGTCGCCGTCGCCGTGGTGGCCGTCGCCGGCAGGGCCGCGCGCACGCGCACGAGACGGGCGCGAATGTCGGTGGCGATCGCTTCCGCATGGCGTGCTTGCTGCGCGGCCTTGGCGGCGTCATAGACCGCCTGGGTGAGGTTCATGAGCTGACGCAGCATGGCGGCTTGCGCAGCGGTTCCCTGCCCGCCTCGAACGGCACTGGCAAGGAGCATCGCCGCGCCGCCGGCCGACACCCGCCCCGCCTTCTGGGGCCTGGCGTGGCCGCGGTACGTCTGCGCCGACTTCGCCAGCTCATCGGATGCCGCAGCGAGGTCGCCGGGAACTTCCTCGACGGCGTTCGACCACGCCGCGAATGCTCCCGACGTCTGCCGTGCGACGCGCGCCCACGTGTCGCGGTCCTCGAGCGGAACCGAGCGCAGCGCCTCGCGCAACTCGCCCAGCTCGGCGGTGTACCGATCCCACAGCTCGGGGTCGGGCTCGACAGTCTCACGTCCCGGTGCGACGGGACGCTGGTTCCGCTTGGCCGCGTTCCACTCGGCCGCGGCATCCATCGCACCGGTCGCGCTGTCGGGCCACTCGGCCCGCAGTCGAGGCAGGGTGAGGTCGCGGCCCATGTGACCGCCGCCGTACCAAATGGGACGCTCCCCCGGTGCGGGCTTCGCTGCCACCGAGTAGCCGGTGATGACGTCGGTCTGACCGTCCGCGTAGCGGGGTCGGACGACGACACCGGAGCGGCGCAGCCGACGCACGAACTCGGCCTCATTGGCGCTCGCACTCGCGCACGCGCGGACCTTACGGGCGAGGTCGTTGCGCGGTGCATTGAGACGAATCTCCGCGGTGATGCGCGCCTGTCGCTCGCGCGGGTCAAGCTGGTCCCAGGGCGTAACGTTCCCGGCGATTTTCTCCGCGTGCGCTTCGTACTTCCGCTGTGCGAACAGCGCGGAACGCTCCTCGACCTTGGCCTGTTCGGCGGGGCTGTAGCCGCGCGTCGCGCGCTCGCCCTTTAACGACTCCAACAGCTCTAGGCCGTGTTTCACTTCGAGCGCTCGTGCGGCGTTCTGCGCGCGCACGTAGTCGAGGTGAGTGGATGCCTTCGTGCCGTCCTCGCGGACGAGGTTGACGGCGATGTGCACGTGGTCGTTACCGGACTTTGACAAGCCGTGACGCACCGCAACCCAACGGCACGGCGCCTTGGTGCCGTCGTTGTCGTCGAACCCCATTGCGGCCACAAAGTCGGTGGCAATCGCGTTCCACTCGGCGTCGGTCTTGATGCCCTCCTCAGCGCGCAGCGAGAGGGAAGCGTGCCAGACGTGCCCGCCCTTGACGTCGACCCCGAGCTGCTTGTGCGGGCGGTCCAGGTGACGCGCGATCGCCAGGCCGCTATCGCGGCTCAGCTCGGCGTCGTCGTACCAGGCCATGAGCGCATCGTCGCCCGCGACAAGGTGCGGCTCCGTGTGCTCGTTGTGGCGACCGCCACCGACGAGATACGTCACGAGGCCCGACATGCGATCGCCCCGCGTGATGTTCGGCATCACGTCAAGCTCAGCTCGTCGGTCAGCTCGTCGATCTGCATCGCGGTCTTGCGCACGGCGGTGAGCGTCGCGAACGTCTCGGGGTGCAGCTCGCGCGTGGCGTTGGTTGCCTTCGCGATCTGGTTGACGTTGTTCGAGATAGCCGCGAGAAGGCGGTGCAGCTCGTACAGCTTCGTGATCATTGCGCGCCGCTCGGATGCCGTCTCGCCGGCATCCTGCGCAAGCGCGCTCTCCACGAGAAGGCGCGGGATTGTCACACCCTGCGCGAGGGCCAGACGCAACAGCACGCCCTCCTCCTCGGGGCTGGCCTTCACAACGTGACGCGCCACGCGACCGCCGGCCACATTCGGGCGGCGTCGACGCTCGGACGGGCGAGGCGAAGGCGTCTCATCAGACATCCTCACCCTCCCTTCGGCCCAGCGCAGCGACCCCGCCCCCGCGGGGACCGCACACATCAAGTGTGCCGCACCTTTCGACGCAAGTCGAGAGGTCAAGTCCATTTAGAGCACCTAAACGTATAGCTTGCTCCGTCCGGGACTCGCTCCGTCCGGGACTCGTATCGAGGTCGCTCACGGCGACAGCCGGGAGTGGTCGCGGCTGTCGCCGTGACGGTCCTGCCGTGAGCGCGAGAAATCTCGCGCGGACGGCGCAGCATCCATAGGCTGCTTGCATGGCTAAGGAACTCTCCCCCCAGGAAGCAATCGAGCGCGCGCAGCGCGCACTTGACGATCGACTGACGTCGGTTCGCGAGCTGGCCGAATCTCGGCAGAACCTCGCGGACGTGCGCGAGGCATCCGCGGCGCGCATCGCTGAGGTTGAGCGTGAGGAACGCGAAAAGGTCGCCGCCGCCGAGCGTGACGACGCGCGCGCCTACAGTGCGACGATCGACGCCGGTTGGACGCCCGCCGAGCTGCGCAAGATCGGCTTTGCGGAGGCAGCGCAGAAGCGCGCACCGCGCAAGCGCCAGGCACGCAAGTCGACGTCGAGCGAGGCCGCCGCGACGCCGCCGGCCGACGCCGCCGAGAACGACGGCGACCGTCAGTCGTACGGCGGCTGACATATCCCCCTGACCACCTGTGGACGGCCCGAGCTACCTCCGGGCTCCACCCGCCCACAGGTGGACAGCGGGACCCTATTTGTCCGACCGCTCCGCGGCCTCGTTGGGAAGATTCCCCCTCCCCCTGATGCCCGGGATTGTGTCACAGCCCAGCACCCCGTCAAGGGCGCTTCGCGTCACTCCGTGATGCGGCAAGCCGCACCCTTGACGGAGTGCCGTTCTGTGAAGGGCGGCATGTATCAGGGGGACGGGAAAAGAGTGGTGATAACGCTACGTTGTCCACATGGTCGGGGAGCTTTGGAAGATCACAAACCATTGGGTGAAGCCGTCGACACCCCGTGAAGTGATGGCAATCGTGGGCGCGATTGGCGTCTACAGCACGGGCCAGAGGTTTGCGTGGCGGGGGCTGCCGTCGGCGGACTATGACCTCGCCTCGTCGCTCCACCGATCTGTGGGTGGTCTGAACGAGACCGCCGTGCGAGAGCGTGAGCTAGAGATTATTGCGGAAGCGCGTAAGTGGGGATTGGGGACGCACGCGACCGGTCGAGTTGACGACCTCCAACTCTTAGCTGATCTGCAACACTTCGGGGCCCCAACCCGTCTGCTCGACGTCATCGCGAACCCCATGACGGCTCTCTGGTTCGCGTGCCAACCTACAACGGCCAACCCCTCGACCGACACGTTGGGGAGAACGCGCGGCACAAGCGGCCTACTGCTGGCCCTCAACATCACGCAGTGGCCTCGAATGTCGACCATCTTCGACGGCAGGTTCACGTACAGCTATCTGCGGGACGGGGAAGCGGCACGATTGAGCACGCAGCTCGCCAAAGGGAGCCCGTTTGTCGTCGATTCAGGGGCTCCGAACGACCGCCTGCGGGCTCAAGAGGGCTTCTTCGTCACCGGCGCCGTCCCCGACACTCTGCCGACGAGAGCAATCCAAGTCGGGGACGAACACATGGTGACACCACAACGGACTCCCTTCCGCTCGATCCGCGTCGACTGGGACAACGACGTTGATCCCGAAACTCTTCGGCGACGGCTGCTGAATCCACGCCAGGGTCGGCCAGCACCTCTGCCATTCGTGGCCGTAATCATCGACGCGAAACTAAAGAGCCGGCTCTTGGCCTACCTGGACGGCACCTACAACAGGTCAGCTCGCGTGCTGTTTCCCGACTACCAGGGGTACGTCGCGTACGGCCAACACATGCCCAGAGGCTAGCTACGCCGACTGCGGCTGGTCGACGTCGCGGGGCAGGTCAGCGTACGCACGAGATGCTGTCGACTTGTCGACGCCGAGCACGCGCCCGATATGCGCGAAACTCAGGCCCTCGTCATCGCGCATCCGGCGTAGCTGCGTGAGCTGGTCGGCGCTGAGCTTCGAGGGTCGACCGATCGCCTTGCCCTGCGCGCGGGCGTGATCCATGCCGCGCTGCGTGTTCTCCCGAATCGTGTCGACACGAAGCTCTGCGAACACGGCGACGATCCCGAACAGGGCGCGGCCCATCGGGGTTGTCGTGTCGATCTGCGGTTCGGTCAGACTGCGAATGTCGATGCTGCGTTCGCGCAGCTCGTTCAACGTGTCGAGGATGATCCGTTCACTGCCGCCGAGACGGTCGAGGCGGCGCACCAACAGGGTGTCACCCTCACGGAGGTAGTCGAGGCACGCGACCCACTGCGGACGCGCAGCGATCCGGCTGGACTCGCCATGGTCGACGAACACACGGGTAGCGCCGGCCGCGCGCAGCTCGGCCTCCTGCGCATCCGGGTTCTGCTCCCGGCGCGAGACACGGGCGTACCCGATCACCTTCGTCATTTCTCGAGCCCTCCTGTCGGGAACCGGTCGGACATGTAGCCGGGGCCGCTGCGACGCGCCTGGGGCGGCTGCTGGCCGCTCTGGCCGGCGCCCCGGGTCGCTTCCTTCGGGGGCCGCTGGTAGCTGGCGCTGATGACGGCTCGGACGTCTGCGAGAGGGTCGGCCGCGGGGGCCGGCTTCTCGACGCTGATCGCATGGAAGATCGGCACGAGCGACGTCGGATCGGGAGCGCTCTTGTCGAGGTCGGGCCGGCTCATGGCGGATGCCTGGTTCCACTGCTCGGGCGTCACCCGGTCGAACTCGAACCGGAACGGTGAACCTTCGGCCAGGTCGTGCATGAACTGCTTCGAGGTGCGTCCGTTGCCCTCTCGGAACGGGTGCGCCTGGTTCACGTACGCGAACACCGTGGCGCTGGTGGCGATGAAGTCGTTACGGCTGATTGACACCCAATCGGTCGACGTCGCGATCTGGCGCACCTCGGACAGGTAGCGGTCCACCTCGCCGTCGTTGACGCGACCGAACTCCCGTCCCGGACCCTTCGACATGTTGACGGTGCGGTACTCCCCCGCCCACTCGTACACGTCCTGGAACAGGTGCCGGTGGATTGCCATCAAGTGCTCCGCGTCGAAGGTCTTCGGGATATCGACCATCCCCGCTTCCAGCTCCGCGCCGCGGCGGGCGGTACGCCCGTACTCGCGGTCTTTCAGCTCGAAGAAGTCGCGCTCATCGAACTTGTTGCGCAGCGTCCCGTTCCCGAACTGCGGGTTATACGTCTCGGGGTAGAAGTACGACTCCCAGGTGTCGAAACGCTCGGGCACGTCAGGCTGCGCCGACGATGCCGGCGGCTCGTCGAGACACCTCGGCCGCACGGTGAGCTGCGGCATCCGAGCGACGGTCGTACTCGTCCCCGTCGATCGCGCCACGCACGTAATCGGTCAGGTTCTCGACGTCCTCGCGCGTGGGCTCCCAGCCCTCGTGCCAGCCGGCGGCGAGCGACTGCACCACGGCGCGACGCTGCTTGTCGTCGAGCTGCGCGAACAGCTCCGGGTACTGCTGCTCGATCTTCATCTGCGACTCGGCCACGGTGGCTCCCTTCGGTCTTCACCAATTCTACCAAATGATGCAAAAGGGCTCTACTTAATTTCGCATCAATTCGGGTTTTGCGACGGGGTTTTGCACCGCGCCGTGTGGAGTTTGCCGCTCTTTGGCGGTGTTCTGTGATCGCTTCGTGTCGCTAGTTGCCGATGACGAGAATGCTCGCGGCGGCTTCAATGACGTCGTCGGTAATGGTGTCGAGCTGGTTGATCTTCAGCACGCGATTGATCTGGGGGAAGAGCCGTTCGAGCAGGCGGAAGTTGCCGCGGGTGATGCGTTCGATGGCGGCGATGGCTTGAGCGTCGGTGAAGTCGTCAGGGTCGAGAGTCCTGCCGAGTCGCTTCCAGTGGCGGTCGAGAACGAAGAGGAGCTCTTCCCGGCCAAGGGCGCGGTAGTGGTGTGAGAAGCCGAGGCGGCTGTAGAGCTGGGGGTAGTGACGGAAGCGTTCGTCGATACCGGGCATGCCGATCAGGATCATCGCGAGATGCGTGCGGTCGTGACGGTCGCGGAGAAGCTCCAAGGCGGTCGGGGTGAGCCGTTCGGCTTCGTCGATGATGAGGAGCTCGACCAGGCGGGTGACGTCGTTCTGCCTGACCACTTCACCGTCGGGCATGAGGGAGCGGAGGTGCTCGTCGGCGCAGAGTCCGACTTTGATCTGCCAGTGGTCGATGTCGTGCATGAGGTCCTTGGGCCGGCAGAGGACTTCGGGTGTGTAGAAGACGGTGCGGGATCGGTTCGCCAGGGCATAGTGCTTTGCGTCGTGATCGCCTCTCGGTCCCCACGCGTTGATGTAGGGCTCGAGGGCGTCCCAGTTCGCGTAGCGGCGGGCGGAGTTGGTTTTCCCGACGCCGGCGGCGCCGTGGCAGATCCCGATGGTTTTCTCCTTTCGGACGGCGTTGGCGAACTCGGTGAAGCGTCGGTGTTCTTTGGTGACGATGAATGCCTGGTTCATCACTCGTCCTCTTCGTAGGTGCGAAGCCGTGGCCGCCGCTTGATCGGTTCGGGGGTGCGAGGTTCCTGGCGGGTGGCAACGGTCGGAATGCGATCGTGGATTGCACGACGCAGCTGCTTGCGGCGGGCGCGGCGGGCGGTTTCGATGTCGCGGAGGCTGAGGCGGAGGTTGGGGTGGGCCTCGTCGATGGCGGTGCAGATGAACGTGTCGCGGTCGTAGACGCGGATCTCGGAGATGTCCCGGGGGTCGTACCGGATCGTGATGGTGTGACCGACGAACGGCGCCAGGGTTGGGGCGAGGTAGCGCTGGCCTTGGAAGTGGATGCCGTCGCGTTGCACGACCCGGTTCTTCGGAACAGTAAGGAGCAGCCCGTCGAGCTCTTGAAGGCTCTCGGGCATCCGCGGAAGCCAGCCGTCCGCGACCCACGCATCCCGGGGTGAGATCCCCAGCTCGCTGTGGGGCCGGTCGTTGTAGGTGCCGATGAAGTCGCCGATGGCACGGTCGAGGCCTGCGAGGTCGAGCATAGGCATTGGTGTTCGGCTGCCGGGTCCGAGGTGGCCGGGGAGCGTGGCTAGGAGTTCGGTGTTGATGGTTCCGAAGAACCGTTCGATCTTCCCGCGGCCTTGGGGTCGCCCGACGGCGGAGTGGACGATCCTGATGTGCAGGGCGAGTGCGATCTGCTCGAGGTGGTGGCTGATGAAGTCGGAGCCGTGGTCGACGTGGAGGATGTCGGGGATGCCGCACATTGCCCACGCTGGGTCTGTCTTTCGCCAGATCGCCTGTCGGAGAGCGAGGGCGGTGTTGATGGCTGAGGGGGCGCCGGTGAAGACCATGTATCCGCAGATGGCGCGGGAGTAGTCGTCCATGACCGTGGTGAGCCAGGGGCGGTCGGGTTTTCCGTCGGCGCCGACGATGAGGATGTCGAGTTCGGTGTGGTCGGATTGCCAGGTTTGGTTGGGGTGTTCCGCGCGGCGGCGGAAGACGAGCTCGTGCTTGTCCCGGTACGAGACCGGTCCCTCAAGTGCCAGGGTGACAAGGGCAGGATCGAGTGCTTGGACGATCTGGCGGACGGTCGCGTAACTCGGCACCGGCAGTTCGTGCGCTTCCGCCTCCGCGGAGGCGAGCCGGTGCAAGGTGGCGATGCTTGGGCGTGGCCGGGTCAGCGCCAATCGTTCGATGAACGCGACAGTCTCCGCTGATGTTCGGCGGCCCCCCTTGTCGTTGCGGTCATGAGGTTCGAGGGCTGCGATGCCGCCTGCGCGGTAGAGCTGGTGCCAGCGTTGGAGGGTGCGGGCGGAGATCCCGGTCTCCCGGGCGAGGACGGCGAGTGGGATCTGGTCTTCGACATGAAGCCGAAGAACACGCCACCGTTCGGCCGCGTCCATGAGTCACTTACACGGTGGTGCTCTCGCGGGCCGCGAAGGCCTGCTGGTGGCGGTAGAGGGTGGCTCGGCTCCAGCCGACGAGTTTCGCGGCATCTGCCGCGGTCCGGCCCTTGGCCCTGGCCTCGGTGACGAGCTTGAGTTTGTCAGCGACGACGACAGGATCCGACAAGGGCCGGCCGAACTTCGTGCCGCCTTGCCGAGCAGCAGTGATCCCGGCATTCACCCGTTCCGTGATCAGCTCGCGCTCGTACTCAGCCAAAGTGGCAAGCATGTTCAGCATCAGCCGGCCGGAGGTCGTCGACGGGTCGATGCCATCAGAGATGCTCTGCACCTGGACGTTTCGCTCCCGAAGGAGCTTCACGGTGTTGAGAACATCGATGAGTGACCGTCCGAGGCGGTCGACTCGCCAGACGACGACCGTGTCGCCGGGCTTGGCGTAGTCGAGGAGTTTCTTCATTCCGGGCCGGGAGATCGCGGTTCGGCTACCTGAGGTGACGTCGGCGAAGATGTCGCGCTCCTGCACGCCGGATTTGACCAGGGCGTCGACCTGCAGTTTCGCGTCTTGGCTTCTGGTGCTGACCCGCGTGTACCCGAGATGCCTCACCCGACCATTGTGCCTCAATAACTGCTAGAAGCGGCGAAGGAAAGACAGTTTGCGGTAAGACATGTTTCCAAGACAAATGGCGTCCCGGAAATCCGCCACTTCCCTCGGCTGCTCGGAAGGGGTTTCGCGTGCCTCGGAAAACTTTACCTTTCTGGGGCACTGGTTACGAGTCTTAGTCGACCCGAGGATCGACACGCAAGCTTCGATAGGTCCTCAACTGGGACCCGTCTGCGGTAAGAAAATGAAGGCTCGAGCCCTCCCGGGGGCTCGAGCCTTCATTGTTTATCAGCCTGGAGGTCAGGCGACCTCGAGCTCTTCTTCGCGTTCCTCGGCGAAGTCGATGCTCACGGGGGCCGGCGACTCCTCGATGACCGGGGCCGATGCGGCGACTCCGGCGACCTGGGTGAGGGAGGCGCCGTTGGTGGCGGCGGGCCAGCCGATGGCTTCATCGACACCGCGGAGGTTGCGGAGCCACCAGGCCCAGTCCTCGGGCACCAGGCTGAAGGGGTCGGCGTAGCCGAGCACGCGGGCCGCGTAGACCGGCCAGTGCGCGTTCGCCAGGGCCGGGCGGCCGAGGTAGACGAGGTCTAGCAGGTTCTCTTCGATGACGCGGTTGGCGATCTCGGGCTGCCCGAGGTTCCAGCTGGTGGCGACCGGGATGCCCACCTCCTCTTTGACGCGCGTGGCGTTTTTGACCATACCGCCGAGCACGCCGATCGGGATGTCGCCGCTCATGTTGTCGGTGTTGAATCCGATACTCAGGTCGGCGAGGTCGAGGCCGTGGTCTTTCATCCAGCCGATCGCGGTCACGGACTCGTCCACGGTGACGCCGTCAGGGTGCAGGTCGTCGATGCCGAGGCGCATGGTGAGGGGGATGCGGTCGGGCAATACCGCGCGCACGGCGTCGAGCGCTTCGAGGTGGAAGCGGGTGCGGTTCTCGAGGCTGCCGCCGTACTGGTCGGTGCGCTGGTTGGCGAGGGGGGAGAAGAACTCGCTGCCGAGGTAGCCGTGGGCGAAGTGCATCTCGATCCACTCGTAGCCGGCCTCGACGGCGCGGGCCGCTGTGTCTGCGTAGTCCTGCATCAGTTGGGCGATCTCTTCGACGGTGAGCGCGCGGGGAACGTAAGGCATGTCCCCGCCGTAGGCGATGGCGGACGGTGCGCGGGTCTCCCAGCCGGCTTCGTGCTCCGGGGGAAGCATGTGCCCGCCCTCCCAGGGCGTGACCAGACTGCCCTTTCGGCCGGTGTGGCCGAGTTGGATGGCTGCTACGCCGCCCATCGATTTGATCATGTCGACGGTACGCTTGTGGCCCTCGATCTGATCGTCGTTGTAGAGACCGGCGCAGTGCGTTGTGGTGCGGCCGTCAGGGGTGATGGCGATCTGTTCGGGGAACACAAGGCCGAAGCCGCCGGCCGCCCGGGCTCCGAGGTACATCAGGTGGAAGTCGTCGAGTTTTCCATCGGTCGAACGGTACATGGTCATCGGCGACATCGCGATGCGGTTCCGCAGCGTGACGCCTTTCAGCGTGTAGGGGGTGAAGAGATTCGGCATCGGGTTCCTTTCGAGAGCGGGTGAGTGTGAGGAGAGGATGGGGCGGAGCGTGGGTGGGTCGTGGTCACAGTCGACCATCGGCAACCACCGGCGGCGGCTTCGTGGCGATTGCCGCCCGGTAACGTTCTGCTCACGAGGCCACGAGGCGCGTGTGAGGTCTCTGCCTGGCAGCGGTTTCGGCGGCGGACTCGGCGTAGCGATCGAGCACGATCGAGACGATCTCGGGTGGCGCCGCGGCATCCTGCACCAGCAGCGGGTCGGTGGCCAGGTCGGCATTCATCGCGTGGGCGAGGTCGTTGAAGTACCCCGGGGCGAGCAGATAGGTGCTGACGACCACCCTGCGGCCCGGGTTCAGTCGCCGCGCTTCGGCGATGGCGGCGGGCAGTGCGGGTGCGGAGGCGCTGATGAATCCGACCGTCACCGGCCGATGCAGCACCACTCCGAGGCGGCGGGCCATCTCGAAGCAGTCGTCGACGGCGCGCGAATCACTCGATCCGGCGCAGCCGAGCACGACGGCATCGTCAGAGCGGAGGCCCGCCTGCCCGAGGCGGCGGGCGAGCACGCGCACGAGACGGTCGTCGGGCCCCAGAGCACGGGCGACGGTCACGATGCGGTCGTCGACGGATGCTTCGTTCACCAGGTCGACGTGAACGTGGAAACCCGCACTCAGCAGCAGGGGCACGATCACGGCGGCCCGGCCCGCGGGCAGGGACGAGAGCACAGCGGCAACGTCGGGCTGCTGCACGTCGACATGCCCGGGCAGTGCGGTGACCGGTATCCGTTGCTTTGTCGGCTCGGGGCCGGCAGGAGGCCCTCGCGTTCGTAGAAGCGAAGGGTTTGAGTGCTGACGCCCGTGGCCGCGGCGAGGTCTCCAATGCGCATGTGACCATCACACCACTTGACCTTGTACCGGGCTGCAACGTTTACGGTCGTTGGATGGAGATCACGTTGCAGTACTTCGATGGGTGCCCGAACTGGCAGACGACCGAGGAGCGCCTCGCCGTGATCACGGCGGAACGATCCGACATCACGGTGAGCCGGCAGCTCATCGAGACACAAGCGGAAGCGGAAACGGTCGACTTCCGCGGCTCCCCGACTCTCCTGGCCGACGGTGTGCCGTTGTTTCCCGTGCCGGAGGCTCCGCCTGGCCTGTCGTGCCGGGTGTATCTGACACCAGCAGGTCTTGCCGGGTCCCCCACGACAGAGCAGATCCGCGACGCCATCGTGAACGTCGAAGCGGGCACCCGGTGAGTGACGCGTTGGACCTGCTGGTCATCGGTGCCGGCATGGCTGGCACGTCCGCTGCGAACAAGTGCGCCGCACAAGGCTGGCGGGTCGGGATCGTCGACGCGCTCCCCTACGGCGGCACCTGCGCTCTCCGGGGATGCGACCCGAAAAAGATCCTTCGCCGCGGCGCCGAAATCGTCGATGCCGCCCGGCTGATGAACGACACCGGCATCACAGAAGCTGGCCTCCGTGTCGATTGGCCGGCACTCATGCAGCGCAAGCGCGGCTTCACCAACGGGGTACCAAAAGGCATGGAAGACGAACTCACCGGCAACGGTGCCACCACCTTCCACGGTCACGCCGAGTTCACCGGCCCGAACACCATCACCATCGATGGCACCACCCACGAGGCGGAGCGGTTCCTCATCGCCTCCGGGGCCACCCCGAGGCTTTTGACATTCCCGGGCGCGGAGCACCTCATCGACAGCACCCAGTTCCTCGACCTCGATGCCCTACCGCAGCGGATCGTGTTCATCGGCGGCGGGTTCATCTCGTTCGAATTTGCCCACATCGCCGCCCGAGCCGGCGCGCACTGCACGATCATCGACCGCGGCCCGCGGCCCCTGCGCGAATTCGACCCCGACCTGGTGGAGCTGCTGACCTCACGCACCGAACAAGCCGGTATCCGCGTCCACCGAAACACCAGCGTCACCGCCATCGAGGCAACCCCCTCCGGATTCCAGCTCAACGTCGACACCAAAGGCACGACCACCCGCCTTGACGCGGACCTCGTCGTCCACGGTGCTGGCCGCGTCCCGAACCTCGAAAGCCTCCACCTGGACGCTGCCGGCATCGCGAGCAGCTCACACGGAGTAACCGTCACCGGACACCTGCAAAGCACCACCAATCCCGCCGTCTACGCGGCAGGAGACGCCGCTAACACCGCGGGACGGCCCCTGACGCCGGTCGCCGTGTTTGAGGGTAAAGTCGCGGCCTCGAACATGCTGAAAGGCACCACGACAGCGCCCGACTACACCGGAGTTCCCACGACCGTATTCACCATCCCGGAACTGAACCGGGTCGGTCTCCTCGAAGAAGAAGCTGCCGAAGGCCACAACACTGCCGTCCGCTTTACCGACACCAGCAACTGGTACTCCACCTACCGGGTCGCCGAGACCACCGCCGCCGCCAAGATCATCATCGATACCGACACCGACCAGATCCTCGGCGCACACCTCCTCGGCCCCGGCTACTCCGAACTGATCAACACCTTCGGTATCGCCATCAAGCTCGGCCTCACCACCCGGCAACTCAAATCCACCACCGCCACCTACCCCTCCCTCGGCTCCGACCTCGGCTCCCTGCTTTAACCGAGCAAAGCAGAGAGTCAACAACCCTCTGCTTTCAGCCAGTTACCGAGCCCGACGCACCCGCCAACGAGCGATCAAAAAACACTGCCAGAGAGCGGCAAAGTCCACACGCGCCGATCCGCGGTTTTCCGGCACCTCGTCGACGGCCCTGCGGGTGGTGCGAAACCGATCGGTTCTGCACCGACCCCCAGCTCTGAGTCGAGGATCTCGCGGCGGATGCATGCGGTGACTGCTTCGCGGAGTGGGCGCACCTTAGTGGCGGCCCAATCGGCGGGGTCAAGGAGCTTCCATTCCAGGAAGCGGCCTCTGGGTGGCGGTGTGTCCCGCGACGTCCCACCGAGGGTGAGCATCATTCCTAATTACGTCTCAGAAGCGATCGTGACGGCAGCTGGCGATATCATCGCCCTGTGACGATGAAACCCGAGAGTGGTCTGCTCGACCCTCACGCGACCGCCGTGTATGCACATCTATTCGACGCGCTTGGGGACCCTACGCGATTGGCGGTTCTCCAGCATCTGGCTTCTGGTGAGCATCGCGTCAGGGATCTCGTTCAGCATCTCGGATTGGCGCAATCAACCGTAAGCAAGCACCTCAGCTTCCTGCGGGACTGCCGGCTAGTCACTGTTCGTTCGGAGGGGCGCGCTTCGTGGTTTGACCTTGCGCAACCTGGCGCGACTGCGACCCTCATCAACGCCGCCGAACTCCTGTTGAAAGACACCGGCACGCGCGCCACGTTATGCGCCCACCTCCATGAGCCTGGCGAAGACTTCGCCCTCGGAACGGACGCAGCCTGATGGGCGCCGGTCACACGCACGCACCGTCTACCGGCATAGCCGGGCAACCGACCGACCACCGCGCGCGTCTATGGATCGCTTTCGGAATCACCGCGGCCATCGCCGTAACGCAAGCGGTTGGATCCTTCTTCACTGGGAGTCTCGCCCTCCTTACGGACACAGCCCACGCGCTCACTGACGCATCCGGACTTCTTGTTGCGCTTATCGCCGCGACGCTGATGCGGCGCCCCGCTGATGCGCAACGCACCTGGGGGTTCCGTCGTATCGAAGTCATCGCCGCCTTTGGCCAAGCGGCTCTATTGATGGCGGTCGGGGGTTACGCCGCCATCGAGGGAGTACGCAGGCTCTTCGAGCCCCCTGAGGTGCCAGCTACCGAACTGCTGGTGTTCGGAGTGATTGGGCTAGTCGCGAACATCATCGCTATCTTCGTGCTCTCCTCCAGCCGCGGAGCAAATTTCAACATGCGGGCGGCGTTTCTGGAAGTGCTGAACGACGCGCTGGGGTCGCTCGGGGTCATTGTTGCGGCCGTTCTCATCTGGACCACGGGTTTCCTTCAAGCTGACGCCATCGCTGGACTTTTCATCGCCACACTCATCGTGCCGCGTGCGTTCAAGCTGCTGCGCGAAACGTCACGGGTGTTGATGGAGTTCACCCCCGACGGTTTGGATCTGGACGATGTGCGATCACACATTCTCGAACTCGACCACGTCGTAGACGTCCATGATCTGCACGCCTCGACGGTCGCTACCGGCCTACCGACGATCAGCGCGCATGTCGTCGTCGAAGACGAATGTTTCACGGATGGACACGCGGCTGCAGTCCTCAAGGACGTCAGAGCCTGTGTGGCCCAGCACTTCAAAGTGTCCGTGTTGCATTCCACCTTCCAGATTGAGACAGTCGATCTGCAAGATTCGGAACCCGGGGATGTCCGCCACGCTTGATCGCGAACGGCGTCGAATCGCTCGAACGGGTGCGGTGGCGTCCCGATCGCACCCCAGCGTCGTCGCCAGCCTTTCCCAGCGATTCGCCCAGAACCGCTACGTACACTGGCTACCGATGTCTGATGACGCTCGCTCACCGCGCTCCGCGCGAGAGAACGAGCACGGCACGATAACGCGATTCATTACCATCATCGCCCTCGGGGCACTCATGCTGCTTGGATTCGTGGCGCTCAGCCACAGCGACAACGGCCCGGCGAGCGGTGTAGTCGCGACCGCCTCTGACGCTGCGTCGCAAGAACCGGCCGCATCCGTCGTTACGTCAGCTGTCCAGGCGAGCGCGTACGACGCGTCACCCGGAATGGCGCTGTGCGTTCTAGGTGTCGTCTGCGGATTTGTGCTGTACCTCGTCATTCATCTCCTGGTACGCCGCGGACGTGTCGGGCTCACACTCTTGCGTGCCCTCCCGCCGTCTCTCATCCACGCGGTGGTCATCAGAAGTGGAGGCCACGCCCTCACAATTGCGCAACTCGGGATTTCCAGAACCTGACATCGGCACGTCGCCCCCGCGGCGACACTCATCCCGGGTAAACCCGGGTCCTTCTCGTGCCACCAAGTACTGGAGTACCCATGAAAATCAACTGGAAGGCGACGGTCATCACCGCCGCCACCGCCGTCGCCGTCGTCGCGGGGGCTGTCATCTACGTCCTCGTTAATCAGAACAACACCCGCGTCGCCGCCGAAGAAAGGGGAGGCGGGTCGATAGCGGTCGTACGAGACGACTCCCACGTCCTTGACGACTCAGGCGACGACGCCATCACCATCGTGGAGTTCCTCGACTTCGAGTGCGAAGCCTGCGGCGCCTACTACCCCATCGTCGAAGAGCTCCGTGTGAAGTACGAGGGACAGATCAACTACGTCGTCCGCTACTTCCCTCTTCCCGGCCACATCAACTCCGAGAACTCAGCGGTCGCCGCGGAAGCCGCAGCACGCCAGGGACGCTTCGAAGAAATGTACAAACGCCTCTTCGAGACGCAGGCCCAATGGGGTGAGTCTCAGCAAAGCCAAGCGGAACTATTTCGCTCGTACGCGACCGAGTTGGGCTTGGACATGGCGGCCTACGACGAAGCGGTCGCCGACCCCATCACTCTCGAGCGTGTCCGATCCGACCTCGACGACGGACGTGCCCTCGGCGTGAACCGCACCCCCACGTTCTTCGTCGACGGCGAACCCCTCGTCATCGAACGATGGAACGACCTCGAAGAAGCCATCACCACCCGCTTGGATGACACCCCCTAATGGCGGGCCTGTCACACCGACGAGTCATCATCGTGGGCGCGGGGCAGGCTGGACTGGCAACCGCAGCAGCACTGATCGCTCGCGGCATGGAGCCGCAACGCGACTTCGTCCTCATCGATCGCTCCCCGCGGGCTCGACGCGCGTGGAGCGCACGTCGGCCTTTTATGCGGTTGCTCAGCAGCGCCGAGCACTCTAGCTTCCCGCGCCGACCACTGGAAGGTGATCCTTACCGGCACCCCACGCCGAGAGACATCGAGAGCTACCTCCACGAATACGAAGCAGAGCTTGGCGTAAAACCCGTCTGGGGAGTCCGCGCCCTCGCCGTGACCCCCCATAACAACGGCCCAACGCTGCGCTTGAGCACCACCGTTGGGGAGGTGCAGACCCGCAACATCGTGTGCGCCACCGGTGCCGCAGCGCGTCCCCGATTACCGGAATGGGCCGCGGATGCCGACGTGGAAGGGGCTCGGATGCACACCAGCGCCTACCAAACGCCCGAGCAGATCCCGCCGGGTCAGGTACTTATCGTCGGCGGTGGCAACGCCGGGGTGGAAGTCGCCTCAGACCTCGCGAACTCGCACGACGTCACCTTGGCGGTCCGCACCCGACGCACCGAAGTACACGCGCGACAATTCCCCACCCGCCCACATTTCTCCCCGTGGCGACGCGCGAAAGCCGCCCAAGAACCCCTCTACGGACATTCCTACGACGCCCTCCGTGGCAAAGGGGTTCACATCCAGACCGAGACAACAGGAGTTCGCGGAGACGAGTTCACCTTCTCAGACGGGTCCAGGCAGACGTACCAGTCAGTCATCTTCGCCACCGGGTACGAAGCGGGCGACGAGTGGCTACCCACTTTCCCGCAACCTCAGCGACGCATCCGCACCTCGACGGCGCTTCCTGGTCTGTTCGTCGCCGGAATTCCCACCCACAGCCACGCCAAAGCCAACACCCTCCCCGGGGCGTGGGCGGACGCGACTCGTATTGCCCGTCTCATCCACGCCCGACCCTGAAAGATCAATGAAACTCTTCCTCGCATCCACATTTCGCCATCAGGTATCGAAAGTCCTGTTGGTGCTGTGCACCACCGTCGCTCTTAGCGCCGCCTTCATCGTTGCAGGACCCGCCACACCAACCGCTGCCGTCGTTGCGACCGCGCTGAGCTCGGCCACCTTAAAGGCCACCGTCGCGAGCTCCGAGACTCCATCGCCCGCCCATCAGACCCACCCTCACTTCACCGCGACCCCCCGCGCGGACGGTCGCGGAGTGCCCACCGGTGGCGGCGAGACCGCCCCCGTAATGGGACTTTCCGTAGTGGCGCTCATTCTCGGCAGCGCGTTCGTCATGCTCCTCATCACGGCGCGGCGAACCCGCCATCTCCGGAGGAGCCAAGAGAGTGACCGCTGAAAAAACGCGACCGTTCGCCATCGCCTGCATAGTGGCAGCGGCCGCGGTGTTAATAGATCAGTTCAGCAAGGCCGTTGCCCTGACCGCGCTTGCAGACGGGCGGCGGGTGCCCGTCATCGGGGACGCATTCGGTCTGCAACTCGCTTTCAACCCCGGCGCGGTGCTGGGGGCAGGTTCGGGTATGACCTGGGTTCTCACCGTCGTAGGCGTGGCAGCCGTCGCCGGGCTTTTCGTTATGGCGGCCCGCGCGCGAACGGCGGGCTGGGCGGCTGGTGTGGGGCTAATCCTCGGCGGAGCTGTGGGCAACCTCATTGATCGATTCATGTCGCCACCCGGTTTCGCTGTCGGCCACGTCACCGACTTCCTCGCCTACGGGGGTCTGTTCATCGGCAATCTGGCAGACATCTTCCTTGCCTCTGGAGCGATAGCGGTCGCCGTGCTGCTCCTGCTTCGCCAACGCACGAATAGCGGCGCTCAGGTCGAGCCCGCCGGGCCACCCCCGTTCGATGTTTCCCCGGAGGACAAGCAGTGAAGAAGACGAAGACGCCATCTCGGTACCAAAGGAACGCCCTCGCCCCCGGTCTGATCGCCGCAGCCGCTCTGTTCGTGTCGCCGGCGCTATTGGACAGTAGTTGGTTCACTGTCGTGCGCTTCATCGTGGCGATTTTGGCGCTCATCGTCGCCTCGTTCGCCTACCAAGAGCGGCAGCTGTGGTGGGTGCCGGTGTTCGCGGTAATCGCAGTGGTGTGGAATCCGGTGCTTCCCCTTCCCGCTGAAGGTGTCCTGTGGACCGCGGCACAACCCGCAGCCGCAGTCATCTTTCTTGTCGCAGGAGCCACCATCAAGAGGGAGCGGGCATGAACCGCAAACTCATCGCCCTCGGCGCGGCGCTCATCATCGTGGGCATGGTGACCGGTTGCACAGCCACGGCCCAATCATCAGACGCGAGCGCGGGCGCTTCGTTCTCTGATGGAGATTTCCAGGTAGCCGAGATCGCCGTTGCGGACAGAGGCGAACCCGTTCAGTTCGAAGGCGTCATCGAAACCGGTGAAACCGTCACCAGCGACGACTACCGAGGTGAGGTGCTCGTTGTGAACTTCTGGTACGCCGCCTGCGGACCATGCATCGTCGAGGCTCCCATGCTTGAAGAGGTCTTCCTACGTTTCCAGGACGAGGGGGTCGACTTCCTCGGGGTGAACACCTACGACCAGGCTGAGACAGCACTGTCGTTCGCGCGCGAGAATAAGGTCACCTATCCCAGCGTCATCGACGTCAATGACGGCCAGGTGAAACTCGCCTTCGCGCAGCTCACCCCGATTCAAGCCACACCCACAACGCTCGTGATGGACCGCCAGGGTCGTCTCGCCGCCCGTATCATCGGCCAGCTCCCCAGCGCATCAATTCTGTCCAGCATTGTCGCCGACACGTTGGCGGAGGCGCCATGAGCGCCGGGACGCTGGTCGTTGACGGCGCGCTCTGGGTTGCCATTCCCCTCGCCCTGTTCGCCGGTCTCATCTCCTTCCTCTCACCCTGTGTCCTCCCACTGGTCCCCGGCTACCTCGGATACCTCGGCAGTGTCACCGCCCTCCCCCCCGCACCTGGCAAAGACGGTGTGACAGCGGTCGCCACACGCCGACGGCTCGTGGCAGGCGTCCTCCTCTTCATCGCTGGATTTACCGTGGTCTTCGTCACCGTGACCGTCCTAGGAGGACTATTCGGGGTCGCGCTTCTGCGCTACGGCGATCTCCTCACCCGCGTGTTTGGCGTCGTGAACATCGTCCTGGGGCTGACTTTCATGGGCGCAATCCGGCTCGGACAGAGCAGTGTCCGCCCTGCCCTCCGTGAGCGAGCCGGGCTTGTCGGCGCCCCTCTTCTCGGACTCTCACTCGGTGTCGGCTGGACGCCCTGCATCGGCCCCACACTCGCAGCGATTCTGTCCCTGTCATGGAACCTTGGTGACCCCGCACGAGCCGGGCTTCTCGGTCTGTCCTACTCCCTCGGCCTCGGCGTGCCCTTCCTCGTGCTGGCACTCGGATGGGGGTGGGCCGCGCGATCCGTCACAGTCCTCCGCACCCACATCCGCGCACTCAACCTCATCGGAGGTGCCGTGCTCATCCTCCTCGGGCTGCTCATGGTGACGGGCGTGTGGACCTCACTCATGTCACTTCTGCAACAGGTGGTAGTCAATGTCCCCCTCCCGCTCTGACACCCGCCACGCTGACTCCGACCCGCGGCGACCAGCGGACCACTCTGACGGGGCCACGGACGATCAGGACAGCCCCCAGTTGAAGCTCGATGGTAAAGGGTGGCTCCGCTGGACATGGCGCCAGCTCACCAGCATGCGCACCGCGCTCATCCTCCTGCTGTCCCTCGCCCTGGCCGCAGTGCCAGGTTCACTGTTTCCACAGCGAGGCGCCGACCCGAACGGCGTCATCCAATGGGAGCGCAGCAATCCCGAGTGGTTCCCGTTCCTCGATGCAGTCGGACTCTTCGACGTCTACTACTCGCCCTGGTTCTCGTCCATCTATTTGCTGCTGTTCGTATCCCTTATTGGATGCGTCATCCCGAGAGCGAAACACCACTACCGCGCTCTCAAAGGCCAACCTCCGCGCACCCCCATCCGGTTCGCTCGACTCCCCGAACACCTCGAGCGTGCTATCCCGGAGCACGTTACCCCCGCCGCAGCGCTGAATCTTGCCGAAACAGAACTCACCCGGCGTCGCTATCGCGTGCGTCGCTACGACGGGAAGGGGTGGACCTCCGTTTCGGCCGAACGCGGGTATCTCCGAGAGACCGGCAACCTGCTCTTTCACATCGCCCTGGTCGGCGTGCTCGTCTCCGTCGTCGTGGGCAAGGCGTTCGCCTACACCGGCCAACGTGTCGTGGTGGAGGGGACAACGTTTGTTAACACTCTCAGTGACTTTTCCTCCTTCGACCCCGGCCGTTTCGCGGACGGATCCAATCTGACGCCGTACTCTCTCACGCTGGACCGTTTCGACGTCACATACCAGCCGGCCGGCTCTCCGGGAGGTGGACAAGCGGGCGACTTCGCCGCCAACGTCACCATCCGATCGCCAGGAGCGGATGCCCAGACCGAGCGGGTAGTCGTCAACTACCCGATCACTGTGGGGGGTGACCGCATCCATCTCCTCGGGAACGGCTACGCACCTACCCTCACCGTCCGGGACGCGGAAGGCCAGATTGTATACAGCGACTCACTACCCTTCCTTCCCCAGGATTCCAACATGACCTCACTAGGTGTCGTCAAAGTTCCGGACGGCTTGCCGCAGCAACTCGGGCTGATCGGCTTCTTTTACCCCACGCAGGACACCTTGCCCTCAGGTGCCGCCACCTCGATCTACCCCGACGTCATCAACCCCGTCATAACCCTTAACGCCTTCGCAGGCGACCTCGGTATCGATGATGGAACCCCCCGTTCCGTCTATGCCCTGGCAGTTGACGAACTCACGCAACTCACCGGCGGCGACACCGGACAGGACTCCATCGAACTCAGGCCCGGCAGTACCAGTGCGCTGCCTAATGGGTGGGGCACCATCACATGGGAGGAAGCAGACGGCGCTCCGGTAAAACGGTTCGCGTCTTTGCAGATTCAACGCGACCCCAGCAGCGGCTGGGTCTTGGCATTTTCTGTGTTGGCTTGCGTCGGGTTGTTCACCGGACTTCTCATACCTCGTCGCCGTATTTGGGTGAAAGTCCATTCGTCGACCACAACCGACTCGATGATCTCGGTGGAGTACGCCGGTCTCGCTCGAGGAGATGACCCCGGGCTTGCCCGTGCGGTCGAGCAGTTAGCGGATGCCCACGCACAAGCATGCGAGCGGGCGAGTGTGGCCGCGCAGTCACGGTAGGTCTACAGCTATGAACACGTCCCCTGAGTTCGGTGACTACCTGCTGCTCGCAGCGAACCCGTTGACTCTTTTACCGGTCGCCGCGACGATGATGGCCGCCATTTACCTCCTTGGGGCGTCACGTCTGTGGCGGCAGCGTCGTCGGTGGTCGGTGTTGCGCACGGTGAGTTTTGTCTCAGGCTGCGCAGTCCTCGCTGCCGTCACCGGCCTCGCGGTAGAGGACTACGGCGAAGCTCTACTTTCGGTGTTCATGTTCCAGCAACTGACATTGATGATGGCTATCCCACCGTTGCTCGTGCTCGGTTCCCCGGGAGCCCTTCTGCTGCGCGCAACTCCACATCGCGGCGTCGGTAGGAGCATCCTCAGATTGGCGCACGGCGCGTTGCGATGGAAAGGGTCAAGATGGGCTCTCAGCCCCTGGGTTGCATTACCTGCCTACCTCGCGGCCTTCTACGGCCTGTATATTGCCGATCTGCTCGATCCCGTCCTAGCCCTACCCGGTGGCCACACCGCTTTGGAGGCGGCGTTCTTGGTCAGCGGAATTCTGTTCACCATTCCTGTGCTTTCTACAGATCCGCTGCCGGTCCGCATGAGCCACGGCGGTCGGGCGCTCGACCTTTTTGCCGAGGCAGCGTTGCACGCCTTTTTTGGGGTGTTCCTCATGATGGCGACCAGTCTGGTGGTGGGAACATTCGCTGAATCGACCATGGCTTTGGGCATTGACCCGATCGAGGATCAACGCGTAGCCGGCGGTCTCGCGTGGTCCTATGGCGAGGCGCCCACACTCATCATGATCCTGATCGTGATGCACCGGTGGTTCCGGCACGATTCCGTTCGTGACGCCGCTGCAAGCAGGTGGGCGGATGCCCACGGGGACCCGGAGCTCGACGAGTACAACGAGTACCTGCGCCGGCTCGAACAACGTGGGTCCGCATGACAGCACTTCGAGGGCCAACCGGCGACCTGCGCAAACCCTCTATGTGGACCGGCGGCGTGGGTACCTTGCCCGTGACGGCGGCGTTGCCCTTGGCGGCAGCATCGGGGTTGCTAATGGATGCGGCCACACCGGACCTCGGATGGTGGCCGCTTGCTTTCGTGAGCGTGACGATCCTGCTCGCAGCTCTCCTCGGAAGAAGCACGCTCGCTTCTTTCGTCGTGGGGTGCGTCTTCGGGGCCGTGTTCAACCTTGCCCACCTCATATGGGTGGCCCAGTTTCTCGGACCTGTGCCCTGGTTGGCCCTCAGCGCGCTGCAAACGGTACTCATCGGTGTCGGCAGCGTGACCATCACCCTCGCTTACCGTTGGGTCAAAGTACGCAGGCTCGGCGGAGTGTTGGACCTGCTGGGTATCCCTGCTCTGGTCGCGGCCTTGTGGGCCGCGCGGGAAGTGCTTGTCGGAATGTGGCCGTATTCGGGGTTCCCCTGGGTACGGGTAGGAATGACGCAAGTGTCGGGACCTTTTCCTGAGGTGGCGTCCTGGGTGGGATCGACGGGTGTGACTTTCCTCGTGGTGGGTGTGTGCGCCGCGAGCGTGCAGGCCCTCCGGCCGGGGCGTCGCACCCTGCGCGCAGGCCTACCAGCGCTCGTGGGTGTCCTACTCATGGCGGTCACACCCCAGTACGCCACCCAGACCGTCGGAACGTTTACTGTCGGGTGGGTCCAAGGCAACGGGCCGGCAGGCTACTTTGACGACCGCGACAAAGGCGACATGCTCCGAGCCCAAGCATCAGCATCGAAAGCGATTCTGGGCCAGCGGATGGACCTACTCGCCTGGCCGGAAGGCTCCGTAGACATCGACCCGGCGTCCTCAGAACCCACGCGTCGACTGCTGGGTGAAATATCCGCCGCATACGGTGCCCCTCTCCTGATCAACGCGGCAACCACAAGAGGCGAGCAGACCTTTAACTCGACCATGCTGTGGGAAACGGACGGTAGCGAGCAGACCTACGACAAGATCAACCCCGTCCCGTTCGGTGAATACGTGCCCGACCGGTGGCTGTTCGAACGTCTCGCGCCTGACCTTGTCGGCCTGATCCAGCGGGAGTACAGCCCAGGCAGATCGGCGCCAGTGATGGATGTGGGAGACACCCGCATAGGGTTGGCGATCTGTTTTGACGTCATTTATGACGACGTGATCTTTGATGCGGCACAGCGAGGCGCGCAGGTCTACATCTTCCAGACAAACAACGCCGACTTCCGCGGAACAGACGAGAACGTGCAGCAGCTGGCCATCGCGCGGATGCGAGCCATCGAAACGGGGCGCGCGGTGGTCAATGTTTCCACTGTAGGAACGAGCCAAGTGATCAATCCCGATGGTTCCATCGTGGAGACCATCGGGGTGGACACGGCCGCTGGGCGAGTGAGCGAGGTGCCGCTACGGGCAGGAATCACGCCGGCAAGTTGGCTCAGCCCCATCGTCGAGACTGCAATGGTCGTCGCGTCGGCCGTTGTGCTGTTGTGGGTCCGTCTGCACATCCACGTTGGTGCGCGGAAACGGTCGTGAGCTGGACGGACAGCAGACCTTGTCGCACACCCCGCACGGGGAGCGCACACTCCGCCTCCGATGCCAAGCTGCCCCGGCCCGGCTGCGATGTGCAGCCCGGGTTGATACCATCGCTGCGATGCTGGTGACCGCGGGAAGCGCCCCACTCGTGGGCAGTACCGCCTCCGTCGTGAGAATGAGGATCATAGCCAGCCTCCTCTTGTTCTTGATGTGTCTTATCGCTGTGTGGTCAAGCAGCCACTCGGATGCTTCCGCGAGGTCTGATGCCACCTCCCCAGCCCTTACGTTGGAGAGCGGTCACAGTGGTCAGGCAGTTTTAGATGAGCCCACCGGCGACGTTGTCGTCAGCCTGGCGCAGGCTCTCCCGGCGGCGGCTGTGGCGCTATGCCTGGTAGGTGTGTGCGTTGCGGGAATGGTACTGGAGCGTCGCTTCCGTCTCATGAGGGTGCAGCTCAGTGCCATCCGCTTACCTCGACGCGCACGGCCTCAAATTGTGTGTACTGCCCGCCCACGCTCTCAGACGCGAAGTCTGATCGAGCTGTCTCTTTCACGGACCTGATCCGTGCCGGCGCTCCGAGACTCACACCTTCTCAGCTGATGTGATGCCAGCGAGGGTGTGGTCAAACGCATTCTCCCACCCCTTCGGGCGCGGTCGTACGGATGCACTCGGAGCGTTCTAGGTCCGATTAATCGACGACTGCCGTATGTGCTGGATCCCCGGGCACCGCAGTCTCACTGAAAGACACCCATGCACAAGCTTTTCGCTACCCGTTCGCCTCGCTGGTTCGCAGCCGCCGGTATTGCTGTGATGGCTCTATCCGCGGCACTTGTCTTGCCCAGTTCGTCGCCGGCTCGTGCTCACGACGCCCTAGTTACGTCCTCTCCAGCAGCGGATGAGGTCGTCACGTCGATCCCGACCGAAGTCTCGATGACATACAGCGGCGAGGTTTTTGACGCCTCTAGTGCCATCGTGGTGGAAGTCATCGACTCCGCCGGAACGAACGTCGCGCTGACGACTCCCGTGGTCACTGACACGAAGGTGACCCAGGCAGTGGAGCCACTCTCGTCGCCAGGCGTAGTCACGGTTCGCTGGCGCGTGGTCTCCAGCGACGGTCATCCGATCAGCGGTGAATACGCGTTCACTGTTGACGCTCCTGTGGCACCTTCAACGTCCGCGGAACCGGAAGCCTCTGCGATTGCGGCTTCCCCCTCCGCACCCGGGCAAAGCCCAACCATCTCTTCGACGCCAGAGCAGAGCGCGATGGCGGGCGCCGTGGCGGAGGTCGATGAGCCGACAAGCAGCATCAGTGTTCCGCTCGTAGTGACGGGCGTCGCTGTCGTCATTCTCGGCGCGGCGGCGCTTGTCTTTTTCTCGTCCGGACGGCGTCGGCGACAGCAGGTGAAGCAGCAAAAGGGCACCGTCGATGAGCAGTGAGACCCAGTCGACACACCAGCCACTCCTCCTGACACGAAGGGAACGGCGCCACGCTAACGAGCTCAGGATGCGTGACGCGCGGAGCGTTCGCCGTCCGAAGGCCGCGCGCGCATTGGGCGCCCGTCCGCTTGTTGCGAGTGCGTTGGCGCTGGCGCTCATGTTTCCTCTAGCGCTGCCGGCGTACGCGGCCTCACCTGTCGCGGAGACCGAGTCAACCTTGCAGCAAGCTTCTGCGGACGACTCGCAACAATTCACCGCGTCCTCCGCGCTCCCCGCTTCGCCCCTCGACAGGCAGAGCTACGCAGCGACCTCTCAGGACGAGATCGAGCAAAAGAGGGCGAGAGACGCTGCGGCGGCCGCGGCCGCAGCAGCACGCGCAGCTCGACCCGCTACCACCCTCGCTGCTGAACGGGTAGTCCCCGTCCTCGCCGCCGGTAGCGGGGTCGTGCGCTGGCCGTTGACCTCGACGTTCAGAGTGACGGACCGATTCGGGGCCAGAGGCGGGGCGCACATGGGCACCGACATGGTGACCCAGGGTGGCACGCCGATCTATGCGTCCGTAGCTGGGACGGTCGGTGTCTCGAGCGAAAGCTATGGCGCCTACGGCGTCGCTGTCACCGTTGAGTCCGTCGTCGACGGCCAACGTATCCGAGCCGTCTACCCGCACATGCAATACAACAGCAGACAAGTCGACAGCGGCCAGGAAGTACAGGCGGGTCAACTCCTCGGCCTTGTGGGAAGCACCGGCCGATCCACTGCGAACCATTTGCATTTCGAAATGACCGTCAATGACGTCGCCGTGGACTCCCTGGCCTGGTTGGAAGCGAATGCTCAGTGAATGAACGCGCCCTCACCATGCGCGGTGGCGGGCGTCGCGCCGCATCGCAGCGAACCGCACTGCAGACGAAACTCGACGACCGATACGGCCGCACTTCCCGTCCCTGGCGTCGCCGGGTTTTCTGGATCGGTGTCACGGTGTTCGCAGCCGCCGCCATTGCGTATCTGGTCTGGATCACGCTTCGAAACAGCTTGGACGACATTTCCATCGCCGAGACCGGTTACCTCGTCGTTGACGAGCGGGCTGTGGCTGTATCTTTCCAAGCCACCCCTCCCTCCGGCGTACGGTTCGCGTGCGCCATTCAAGCCTTGGACGAGGATTTTGGCGTCGTAGGGTGGCGGGTCGTCGAGTACGACCCCTTCCCCGAGACCACCCGATCCTTCACCGAACGCGTCCCGACCCTCGCCCTGGCAACCACCGGCACCGTCAAAGAGTGCTGGACGATTTAAGGACTTCCCTCGTGACCGAGTCAACCGCCCTTACCGTTGATGGGCTGTCCCTGCTGATGGTGTGGACTGCCATCGGCGTTTATGCGCTCGCCTTTGCGGCGTATGCCATCGATCTTGCCGTGCGCGTGGCTCGCGTTGAGGTGCCCGCCGCAGAGCTCGTCTCGGTCGGAACCCCTGCTCCACCGGTGGCGGCCCCGACGGCCGCGGTGCAATTGCAAGTGCCGCCACGTGATCGCGAACGTCTCGTATGGGCTCGTATCGGAACCGCCCTCACCATCTTAGGGTTCGTGCTGCAGCTGAGCGGGGACGTCCTTCGAGGCATCGCCGCAGCCCGCGTGCCGTGGGCGAACATGTACGAATTCGCACTCACCGGCACTCTTCTCATCGTCGGTGTGTTCCTTTTCGCCCTTCGGCGGTACGACCTGCGCTTCCTCGGGTCCTTCCTGCTTGGGATGGTCGTCCTTCTTCTCGGTGGTGCGACCTTGGCGTTCTACGTCGAGGTCACCCCTCTAATGGACCCGCTACGTAGCGTGTGGCTTGTCATCCACGTCTTCGTAGCCTCCCTTGCGACCGCGCTGTTCGCCATCGCGTGCGGCCTGTCCGTGACGCAGGTTCTGCAACACCGGCGCGAGAATCGCTCCTCCGTCAATACGCGGCGGGGTCTGCTTCGAACCCTGCCCACCTCAGAAAACCTGGAAGCCCTGGCCTACCGGTTCGCCATCATTGGCTTCATCTTTTGGACTTTCACCCTCATTGCCGGCGCTATCTGGGCAAACGACTCCTGGGGGCGCTTCTGGGGTTTTGACACTAAGGAGGTGTGGACTTTCATCATCTGGGTGCTGTATGCCGGGTACATCCACGCCCGTGCCACCCGTGGGTGGCGCGGTAACCGATCTGCATGGCTGTCCATAGTTGGGTTCGCTGCGGTGCTGTTCAACTTCACCGCCGTGAACATGTTTTTCAAGGGTCTGCACGCCTATTCGGGGCTGAACTGATGTCTACCTCCGGCGCCAAGCTCGGGCACGCCCATCCTCCGGTGACGGCCGGGGCGCCTGGCTCCACGCGGCGTCCGTCTTTGCAGCCGCGCCGTTGGAACGTGTACCGCGTGAGTGCCCTCTTCATCCTTATCGTCAGCGCAGTCGTTGCATTGGTGTGCGCTCTCGCGGTCGGCGGTGGGGCGGCCCCCTTGCAACTGGCCGACGCCGGTCCCCTCATACGGTGGGGGCTGCCAGTGTCGAAGCTTGTCGTGAACCTGAGCGCCGCGGGAATGGGAGGGGTGCTCTTTGTCGCCTTGTTCACGTTGCGCGTCGAACAGCGCGGGTTCGAATTGGCGTTGGATGTTGCCGCGGTGTCCGCCGCCATCTTCACTGTGGCATCTGCTGCTACTGGCTTTTTCAGCTTCATGGTCATCTTCAACCCCGCATTGGATGCCGGTCCCGAGTTTGGGTCTCAGCTGGGCCGATACCTCGTACAGACCGAGGGGGGACGTGTGTGGTTGATGACGACCATTGCGGGTGCCATTCTCGCCGTGCTCACATTTTCGGTGCGTTCATGGGGCGGGACAGTGACCGTGGCACTTCTCGCACTCGCAGCGCTCGTCCCGATGGGAACACAAGGCCACTCAGGTGATGAGGCCTCTCACCAGCAAGCCACGACAACCATCGTCATCCACATCCTCGCCGCAGCGATCTGGCTCGGTGGTCTGCTTCTGCTGGCGGTCATTCGGTCCGTCACTCCCGAGAGTGAGATGGCGACAGTCTTGGTGCGATTCTCTACCATCGCCGTCATTACTTTTGTGCTCGTCGCGTTCTCGGGCACGGTTCGCGCCGCCATCGGCCTAGAAAATCTGGGCGCGCTCGCCTCCGCCTACGGTCTCATTCTTATCGTCAAGGTTGTAGCCCTTACTGCCATAGGTGTTCTGGGGGCGATCTATCGACGGCGTCTACTCGGAAGGATGCGCGCCAATCCCGGCGACTCCAAAATTTTCTGGCTGCTGTTGTGTGCGGAGTTGGGATT
This sequence comes from Microbacterium canaveralium, assembly GCF_047238045.1. NCBI lineage: Bacteria > Bacillati > Actinomycetota > Actinomycetes > Micrococcales > Microbacteriaceae > Microbacterium > Microbacterium canaveralium. Next base: position 84,278 of record NZ_JBDFMA010000004.1, read on the forward strand.
GATGGGGATCGCTAGCGGAGCTGCTGCCGCTCTTGCGCGAACGCCACCGCCCATCCTCCCCGAACCTGTAGGCGCGCTCACACCGGCTCAGGTACTCACCGGCGCTCCGCTACCTCCTGAGTGGACCATGTCGCGTTGGTTCACGGCGTGGAGCCCTGACGTGCTGTGGTTGGTCGTGGCCGTGCTCGGACTGATCTTCTACGTACGCGCAGTGCTGAGGCTTAGGGCTCGCGGACACCTGTGGAACCCCTGGCGGTCGGTCGCGTGGGTGGCAGGGACGCTCCTGCTGGTATGGATCACCGGAGGAGCGCTGAGCACCTACCGCAGCTACATTTACAGCGCGCACGTCTTAACGGTCGTCATCCTCTTTGTGGGGGTGGTGCCCCTTCTCGCAGCCGGCGCGCCGATGCAGCTCGCCCGCACAGCGGCCCAACGTCGCGGCGACGGCAGCAGGGGAGGATATGAATGGGTCCAGGGGCTCGTGCATTCGCGAGGGGTGCGGTTCGTTTCAGCGCCGGTTGTCGCCGTCCCAGCCGCAGCTGCGTTGGTTTGGCTGCTTGTCAGTTCCGGCCTCCTCCGTTGGTGGGCAGGAGATCTCCTCGGGCGGCAGATGACTACGGCATTAGTCCTCCTTGTAGGTTCTCTGCTCGTGCTTGGCTTCGTAGGTGACTATGAGGCTGCTCGTGGACCGGCAGCGGTGAGGCTGTTGATGATTCTCGGTTTGGGCGTGGCAATGGCGGCTGTCTCCGTGTACATCATCACTGCGGGCCTCATGGCCGCCGACTGGTTCGGAGCGATGGGGCGCACTTGGGGTAGAACACCGGTCGAGGACCAGGACCTCGGTGGAGTGATCCTGGCCGTTGGCTCCGCAAGCGTGCTCGTATTAGGTGGGTGGGCGGTGCTACGCACGCAGCGGGAACAGACGATCTAGCGTCCTTCCCCCGGCGTCGACAAGGAGCGCCCGCGACGGACTACAACAGCTGCCCGAGTCCGTTACTGCGGAGTGCAGCTGCTCGGCGGCATGGGCGGGGCGGTCCTCGCGAATGCGATGTTCGAGGTCCCGACCGCGATCGCGACCACCGAGCGCGTCACCGCCGGGCACCTGCTGGGGGAGATCGTCGCCACGGCGGGGCTCGTGCTCGTCATCCTCTCCCTCGCCCGCACCAACCGGGGACCGCTCGCGGCGGCCGCGGTCGGTGCGTACATCGGTGCCGCGTACTGGTTCACGTCCTCGACCTCGTTCGCGAACCCCGCCGTGACCCTCGGCCGTGTCTTCACCGACACCTTCGCCGGCATCGCCCCCACCTCGGTCCTGCCCTTCGTCGCCGCGCAGCTCATCGGCGCCGCGATCGGCGTCGGTCTGGCGCTGTTCCTGTTCCCGGGTGCCGCGCGGGCGGCCGGTGACCTCGTGGTCCCCGTCACCTCGACCTCTTCACACACCTGATCTGGAAGGCCTTCTCTGATGCATCTCGTCGCTATCGGCGGCAGCGACGCGGGAATCTCCGCAGCGCTCCGCGCCCGCGAGCTCGACCCCTCCGTAGACGTGACCGTGGTGGTTGCGGACTCCTACCCGAACTTCTCCATCTGCGGGATTCCGTACTACTTCTCCCGCGAGGTGCAGCCCTGGCAGTCGCTCGCGCACCGCACGCACGCCGACCTCGAAGCCACCGGCATGAGCCTGCGCCTGGACACCTTCGCAACGGACATCGACGTCGCCGGGCAGCAGCTCACCGTGCGCACCCCTGACGGCTCTCTCGACCGGATCGGATATGACGAACTGATCGTCGGAACCGGCGCTCTCGCCTCCTCCGCCGGTATCGCCGGCGTCGACCAGCTCGGCCCGGAGGACGGGGGGCACGTGCTGCACTCGATGGGAGACACCTTCGCGCTCGAGCGCTATCTCGATGAGCGCGACCCGCAGACCGCGATCATCGTCGGCGCCGGCTACGTCGGCCTCGAGATGGCCGAAGCCCTCACCGTCCGCGGCCTCCAGGTCACCCAGCTCCAGCGCGGCCTCGAAGTGCTCTCCACCCTCGACCCCGAACTCGGCGCCCTCGTCCACACCGAACTCACCGACCACGACGTGGAAGTCCTCACTCACACCACAGTCGCCTCGATCGAGAAGACCGCCACAGGCCTCGCCGTGCACGCCGACCACAACGGCTCCCCCCTCACCCGCACCGCCGACGTCGTGCTCCTCGTCGTCGGAGTGAAGCCGAACACCGACCTGCTCGCCCGCGCAGGCGCCACCCTCGGCGCCAGCAGCGCCGTCGTCGTGGACGAGGCGATGCGCACGGGCCTCCCGCACGTCTACGCCGCGGGCGACGGAGTGACCACCCACCACTGCCTGCTCGGGGTGACGTATCTGCCTCTCGGGACCACCGCCCACAAGCAGGGTCGTGTGGCCGGGGAGAACGCCCTCGGCGGGGATGCCCGCTTCGCGGGATCGGTCGGCACACAGGTCGTGAAGGTGTTCGACCTGGTGGCCTCACGCACCGGTCTGCGCGAGCATGAAGCCCTCGCCGCCGGGTTCGCCCCAGCGACCACGACGGCCGTCGCGGACGACCACAAGCGCTACTACCCCGGCGCTCAGCCGATCACGATCCGCATCACCGGCGACACCGGCGACGGACGCCTTCTCGGCGCGCAACTCGTCGGACGCCTGGGCACCGAGACCGCCAAGCGCGTCGACACCTACGCCACCGCCCTGTTCGCTGGCCTCACCGTTGAGCAGGTCTCCGACCTCGACCTCTCCTACACACCCCCGCTCGGCTCCCCCTGGGATGCCGTGCAGATCGCCACCCAGACCTGGACCCGCACCCACACCGGAGTAGTGACCCCCGCATGACGCACAATCCCACCGTCCTCTTCCTCTGCCAGCACAACGCCGGACGCTCTCAGCTCGGCGCGGGCCTGCTCGAAGTCCTCGCCGGGGACCGTTACACCGCCACCTCCGCCGGCCTCTCCCCTGCCGACAGCGTGAACCCCGCGATCGCGGCCACCGTCGCAGAACTCGGCCTTGACATCAGCGACCGCACGCCCCGTGCCGTCACGGTCGAAGACCTCGAGACGGCGGACATTGTGGTCGCCATGAAGCCCGGGCTCACGCTCCCTGCCGCGCCCACCGGCCGGTTCCTGGAATGGAAGTTCCCCGACCCGACCGACTGGAGCGCCGAGAACGTCCGGCCACTCCGCGATGCCGTCGCCGCTCGTATCCAGGTCGAACTCCTCGACTAGGCGCGACGCGGAGCGGCGTCAGGACGCCGCCACAGAACGCCAAGACTCACATTCCGGCACCCCGTCGACGACCCTGCATGTGGTGCGAAACCGATCGGTTTCGCACCACATGCCAGTCCAGGCTCATCGCCGATCAGATGCACTATACTGTGTTACGCGGTTACAAAACCGTATTACACGAAAGAGGTAACACAGATGGCCATGTTGAATGTTCGAGTAGACGATCACGTCCACGAACGATTGAAAGAAATCGCCGACGCCGAGGGAGTAACCCTCAGTGACCTGGTGAGGGATCTGTTGCGCGAGGCAGTGGTCCCCATCTCGGAGCGCTCCGCGCGACACGGAGACCAGCCCGCACCGGAGAGCTTCACCCTCCGCGATCGACTCGTCCTGTCCCTCCTCCACCGCATCCTCGCCCGGGTTCTTCCCGAGGATGCAAACGGCGAGGACGGCGACGAGGAGTACCAGCTGAAGAAAGCCGAAATCCTTGAGGCCGGCTACACCGGGCAGTACTGGCTCGAGGTCGCCGGGTTTGAGACGGAACTCTCGTCGAAGGACAGCGAGCAGGTCCTCGACATCTTGGATATGCACCGAGTCATCACCTACAGCGTCGAGAAGCTCGAGAAGGCTGGTACGCCAGTTGATGCAGAAGTGGCTGAGGGCCTGCGGTTCCGTGGATTCGACCACAACGACTCTCTGGAGGGCCACATGGCCCGTTACGTCAGGTTCCTGATGTCCGACGGTCAACACTGGACCGAACTTGCGCCCCAGATTGCAGAAAGTGACAACGGCAACTCGCACATGCAGGTGCTCGGCATGTACCGACGGATGCTGACGGAGTACCGCCGAATCATGGACAGTCGGCCCCGCAGCTTCAGCGCGGACGGCTGGATGCTGAAGGCAGACGACCTCCGCCGTCTTTACGACGCACAGGTACACCCTTCCAACCGTGGCCGCTCGTGAAACGCGCCTTGCAGATTCCGTTCTCCACCAGTCACCACAGCGCTGGAGCGGGTTCTAGCCCCTACTTAGGGGCTCGAACTCTAAATCCCCCGCCGCCAAATGCGGATATTTCTATCGGCGTGTCGTCGACCTCAAATGTCAGTGATACGAGGAAGACTAAAGGTGGAAGCACCACGACCCCGAGCGCATCCCGCTCTCGGAAGAGGTCAGGGGCGTTCAGGGTCGAGGTCGAATCTGGCAGGATTCTCGTCCGAGACTAGCTCTTCGCAGCAAAGCTCAGCACCATTGCTGAGCCGCAACCGCGAGGAGGAACGCCCCGGCGCTCCGGAAAGAAGAAGAAATGGCTTCTAAGCCGCAGTTCCGCCCGGGCCAGACGGTCCCGAAGAGCGGCCAGTACCCTGTCGTCGGCCCCCGAGGGGGCCGCACCGGCGATGAGGTCACCTCGGTCAAGGGCGAGCCCTTCCCCCCGACGCCCAAGTCCGGCATGGGGTTTGGAAAGCCCGACCTCACGAAGTAACCACTGAGCGACGCGGAAGGGGAAGTTCGCGTCACGCCTGAACGACGGCCCCCGGAGAGGAAATCTCTTCGGGGGCCTTTGTCGCGAACGGGCTAGGTGCCGATTGGATCGTCGAGGCTCGGGCGACTCGGGCATTCTCGCGGCGACGGTAGCGAGCATGCCGCTGTCATGATGTCTAAGTGCTGATTGCTTACGTCGACGAGTCCTATAACCAGGACTTTTACTTCATCGGCGCCGCCATCACGACACAGGAGAAGTGGGAACAGCTCGAGGAAGGGTACGCCGCTCTTCGTATCCAGATCGCAGCGGACCATGGGGTGCCGGCCGACGTAGAGTTTCACGGCCACGAGCTGATGGGCGGGGCTGGCGAATGGTCACCGCTGAGGGGCAAGCACCGTGAAGCGGCAGGGATCTACGCGTCCGCGCTGCGCATCGCCCGGGACGTGGAGGTTCGCTACCTCTTCCGCGGCGTGGACGTGAACCGCCTCAATGCGCGGTACCGGTACCCGGATCAGCCCCACAAGGTCGTCTTGCAGCATCTGCTTGAGCGGGTGAATGCCTACCGGCGCCACTACTTCTTCTCCGACACGGAGGAGGTGATCGTCGTCGCGGACGAGATCGCGACGCAGGAAGAGCATCGGCGGCAGTTTGAGAGCTACCAGCTGCTCGGCACACCCGGATACCGATCGAGCAAGCTGGATCTGATCTCGTCCCCGATTCAATTCGCGTCATCCAAGAACGCTGTCGGGTTGCAAGCCGTCGACCTCGCCGTCTATCTGCGACGGCGCCGACACACGGTGACAGAGACGCACCCGAAGTCCGCGGCGACGATGACGCGCTTGAGTGGGTTGGTCGAGGTGTCGACCTCGCACGATTGGATCTGGACGCCATAAAAACTAAGACCCCGCCGAAGCGGGGTCTTAGGCTGGCAACGTTCCGGTAACCGGCCCGTTGTGCGCCCCAGGATACACGCGGAACCTGGAAGAGTCACGGCCTCACGAAGGGCTTCACGCAGGCCCTCCTCGGGCTCGGGCTAAGGGCTCTGGACGAGGGTGAGACCGCTGTCGTCGACGACGAGGATGTCACCGTTGTTCGTGATGGTGACGGCTTGGGCGGCGCCGTGGGCTGTTCCGACTTCGTACCAGTTTTGGGCACCGGCGGTTGTGGTCCAGATCTTCCCTTGGGAGCCGATGCCGACTACTCGGTTGTGGTCTGGGGAGGAGCTGAGGCCGACGAGGCGGGGGGCGCCCGCCCATTCTTGAAAGGTCACGGCCCGGTCGGTGCTGACCATCAGACCTTCCGAGGTGGATGCGATGACCCGCCCGGCTGCATCAGCGGCGATAGACATGGCGTAGACGGATGCCCCGGTTGACTGCCATGTGGCCCCGCCGTCGCTGCTGGTGAGGACTTCGCTGGCGTCTGTGGCGACGCCGTAGAGGGTGCCGTCGAGGCCTGCGGTGAGGGCGTGGAAGTCTTTCTCGCCGGTGAAAGCGGTGGGCTCCCACGTTGTTCCGTTGTCGGCGCTGCGGATAATGCCGAGGTTGGGTGTGCCGAGTTCGGGTGGGGTGTTTCGGCCGGGGTGGCCGGACACCACAAGCGTGTCGTCGACAACGGTGAGGCCCATCGCATCGAAATCGGTGTCTGCGAGGCGGGGACCAAGCTCACCGTCCCAAGTGACGGTGAAGATCCCCTCGTGTGTTCCGAGGAGAAACCCTTCACCGGCAGGGTCTTCAACAATGCCGTGAACGTGTGAGAGCACCTGTTCGGGGTGGGCGTTGCCCGTGAGAGTAGGTGCCCCGGCACACCCCGCGAGAGCGAGTGCGGTGGTCGCGAGGACAACGGCGGTGGGGAGGGTGCGCATGCGAATTGATGCCGCGCGGAAGATCGGGTGGTGGCTCATGATGGTGCGTTTCGTCTGATCAGGTGGGGCGCGGCGGCTTTCCGCGCCCCACCCGGGTGATCAGAGAGTTGCCAGAAGCTCCTCCATGGTCGCAATCTCCGACGTCTGCGACTCGACGATCTGGTTCGCCAGGTCGACGGCGTCGCTGTTTTGGCCGTTGCTGGCCTCTTCCTGGGCCATCTCGATCGCGCCGCGGTGATGTTCGATCATCTGCTGAAGGAACAGTCGGGCGGCGTCCGTGCCGGTGGCCTGCTCGAGCGCCTGCATGTCGTCCTCGCTCATCATTCCGCCGCCACTGTGGTCCATGCTGCCCATTTCGGAGGAGCTGGCTCCCCAGTCTTCGAGCCAGCCTTCCATGGTCGCGATCTCGGGCTCTTGAGCGGCTTTGATCTGCTCTGCCAGGGCGGTGACGCGCTCGTCGATGCCGTCTTTCGACAGGAGCGTGTCGGACATCTCGATTGCTTGGGTGTGGTGCTCGATCATCATGCTGGCGAACATGACGTCCGCCTCGTTGGCGTCGGCAGATTGCGCGGGGGTAGCGCTGCTGCTGCTGCCTCCGTGGTCCATTCCGGGCATGCTGCCGCCCGAAGTGGTCCCGCCGGAGCATCCGGCGAGAGTGAGCAGGGTCGCGAGGGTGAGCGCGGCGGTCGCCGCGGTACGGGTGTTCATGGTGATGTTCTCCATTGGTCAGTGATGAGGCGCGACGGTCGTCGTGCCGGAAGATGCGTTGCCCGCGCGCGAGAGGGCGGGCGGACGCGTCATCACGTGCGACTGATGCAGAGAACGGTGAGTGAAAGTGGCGAGACAACGTGTCTGGGTGCGGGCCACCGGGCCTGCACTGCGCGGAGCAGGTCGTTTCTGCCGATGATGCGCCACCCGATGCGGTGGCGGGCGAGCACGAGCACGCTGACAAGCAGCGCCAATACGCAGGCCATCCAGGCCATGGCGTGGTCGTCGCCGCAGTCGCCGCAGCTGTCGTCGTGCGCGGCGGTCGTGTTCAGCTCGGCGGCGAGGGGGGACGCATCGTGATGGGTCGAAACCTCCGCCGCAACAGCCACCGTCTTTCCGTGCCCGGAGGCGGTGGTGTGGGTGTTGAGGGAGTGCATCGCCAAGAGCCCCACGATGACGGCGCCTGTTACGGCGATCACCATCAGCAGGGTGCGGGTGAATGCACGCTGGCCACGCACTCGGTGCGCAAGGGCAATCAGCGACATCTTCACCTCCTGGTCGATTTCTAGGCTAACTTTCGCCGGACGAGCGGGCGGGCCGCTTGACGACCCAAGCGCGCATTCTCAGACGATGCGCGGCACGACGCGTCAGC
>NZ_JBDFMA010000005.1:0-65676 GCF_047238045.1 Microbacterium canaveralium
GAAGCGCCCCGGGTCTGATGGAGGCTCTCAAACCAGTGAAGGATGAGAGTCATGGCAGCACCACGGAAGTACAGCGAGGAGCTCAAGGAGCGCGCGACGCGGATGGCGCTCGACGCGCGACGAGATCCCGCGACGAAGACCGGAGCGATCAAGCGGATCGCCGACCAGCTCGATATCCATCCCGAGGCCCTGCGCACTTGGGTCAGGCAGGCCGAGATCGACGCCGGTGAAGCGCCCGGCACGACGACCGCGGACACGCAGAAGATCGCCGACCTCGAGCGGGAGGTCCGCGAGCTGCGGCGGGCGAACGAGATCCTGAAGACCGCGTCGGCTTTTTTCGCGGCCGCGGAGCTCGACCGCAAGCTGAAGTAACCGAGGTGCCCACCGCGGTGCTCGTCGACTACATCGATGAGCACCGCGACCGGTTCGGGGTCGAGCCGATCTGCCACGTCCTGCGTGACGCGGGCCTGAAGATCGCCCCGAGCACCTACTACGCCGCCAAGACGCGCCCGCCGTCTGCCAGAGCGGTCAGAGACGAGCAACTGAAAGCCGACATCGCGGCTGTCCATGCCGACAATCTCGGCGTCTACGGGGCGCGGAAGATCCACGCCGAGCTGAACCGGGAAGGCGTCTCGGTTGCCCGTTGCACCGTCGAGCGACTGATGCGCGAGCTCGGCTTGCGAGGGCTTCGGCGCGATAAGCAGGTCAAGACCACCTCGGGTGATGGCGCGGAGACGGAGCGGCCAGCGGATCTCGTCGGACGAGCGTTCACCGCGACGGCACCGAACCAGCTCTGGGTCGCGGATCTGACCTATATCCGCACCCATGCCGGATGGGTCTACGCGGCGTTCGTGATCGACGTGTTCAGCAGGCTCGTCGTCGGCTGGCAGGTGTCCACGAGCCTGCGTACGGACCTCGCGCTCGACGCGCTCGATATGGGGCTCTGGCAGCGCCGCCGGAACGGGCAGGACACGACCGGGCTCGTCCACCACAGCGACCGAGGAGTCCAGTATCGCGCCATCCGCTACACCGAGCGCCTCGCCGAAGCCGATGCCGTCGCTTCCGTTGGAAGCAAAGGCGATTCGTATGACAACGCGATGGCCGAAGCGTTCAACTCGCTGTTCAAGGGCGAGTGCATCCGGAACCCAGCGATGCGGCCGAAGGGCGGCTGGGCGTCGATCCGCGATGTCGAGATCGCCGTCGCCGAATATGTCGACTGGTTCAACCAGCGGCGACTGCACGGCGAGATCGGGCACGTCCCGCCGGCCGAGTTCGAGCGGTCGCATTGGGCATCGCTCGACGCGACCCGATACGCTCACGAGCAGGTTCCGATCGGAGCCGGTTCCAGATAACCGAGCCTCCACGAAACCCGGGGCGCTTCACCCCGACGCACCGTGTGAAGAAGATCGTGCACCTGCGGATCCGCAAGCGCCTGGGGCCGGTCCAGATCGCCGACCGCGTCGGGATGCCGGCCTCGACCGTCCACGCGGTGCTGAAACGGTGTCGACTGAACCGGCTCTCGCATGTCGATGTGAAGACCGGGGAACCCGCCCGCCGGTACGAGCACGACAAGCCCGGCGCGCTGATCCATGTCGACGTGAAGAAGCTCGGCAACATCCCCGACGGCGGCGGCTGGCGCTACGTCGGACGGTCCCAAGGCGACCGCAACCGAGCAGTCACGGCCAAGCGCACCGGAAAGCGAGGCATCGCCGGCGACATGGTCACCGGCACCGCCTACGTCCACACCGTCATCGACGACCACTCCCGCGTCGCTTACGCCGAGATCCACGACGACGAACGCGCCGAGACCGCGATCGGCGTCCTGCAACGGGCCGTGTCCTGGTTCGCCGACCGCGGCGTCCGCGTCGAACGGGTCCTCTCGGACAACGGCCCCGCCTACCGCTCCCACGCCTGGCGACGCGTCTGCGCCGAGCTCGCCATCACACCCAAGCGCACACGTCCTTACCGTCCGCAGACGAACGGGAAGATCGAGCGATTCCATCGCACTATGGCCGACGGTTGGGCCTACGTGAAGCACTACAACAGCGAATCAGCCCGCCGCGCAGCCCTGCCCGCCTGGCTGCACTTCTACAATCACCACAGGCCCCACACTGCGATCGGGAAGCTCCCGCCCATCAGCCGGATCTCAAACAACCTGCCTGGGCAGTACAGCTAGGCTGGCGGAATGCCGGTCATCCTCCCCTTCGACGGGCACGAGCCCGACATCTCCGCCGACGCCTGGGTCGCCCCGAACGCGTCCGTGATCGGCAAGGTGCGCATCGCTGCAGATGCCAACGTCTGGTTCGGCGCGGTGCTGCGCGGCGACATCGACGAGATCGTGCTCGGCGAACGCAGCAACCTCCAAGACAACGCGGTGATCCACACCGAGGCGGGCAACCCGACGATCATCGGCGCCGACGTCAGCATCGGCCACGCCGCCGTCGTGCACGGCTGCGTCGTCGAAGACGGATGCCTCATCGGCATGAACGCGACCGTGCTGAACGGCGCCGTCATCGGCGCGAACTCGCTCGTCGCCGCGGGGGCGGTGGTGCTCGAGGGAACCGTCGTTCCGCCGCGATCGCTCGTCGCGGGCATCCCCGGCAAGGTGCGGCGGGAGCTCACCGACGAGGAGGTCGCCGGGCTGCTCGGCAACTCCGCGCGCTATGTGCCGCGGTCGAAGATCTACCGCGCGGCCGAGGTCTAGAAGACCGCCGCGAGGTCACCACCAGAACCTCGCCCACCCCGAACCTCCGTCATCGATCCCCGGATGCCCGGGCGCATCCAATCCGGCGACCTCGCGCACCAGGGCGGCCAGCCTCGCGGGCTGCTCGTATGTGACGAAGTGCCGGGAGCCTTCGATGGTGCGAGTCTCGTAGCCCAGCCGCCGCAGCTCTCTCGCAACATGGTGCCTGGGCGCAGCCGACCGAGACCCCGTCGTGACCACGCATCGGGGTCCCCCGACCGGTCGACGTCGAGGCTGAAAGCTGCGGAACATGGCGATCTCCTTCGCCGTCGTCGCGTCGACGTCTCCGTGGTCATCGAGCAGGTCGACCGACCACCTCCTGCCATAGAGCGCCTTACCCACCGCTGTCGTCCCGCCACGGCGAAAGGCCTCGGCGGTCGGGGAGAGAAGGTCCGGCACCAGGTTCCCCGCCGCCGGCTCATGGAGGACGAATCCATGGCACGCGGCACCCATGCCCGCGAGCGCGAGACCGAGGGTTGCCCCGCCTGACATCCCCACGATGACCGCGCCCGCCGCATACTCGGCCAGCCACTCGATCTCGTCCTCCAACCGACCGGTCTTCGGGCGACGAAGCGCCCGGAGCTGTGGAATCAAGCGCTTCAGAGGATCCCAGACGGCAGGTGAGGCCGCGACCCCGTGAACCGCGAGGATCGGGACGTCGTCAGCTGGCATCGGCCGCCCTGTTGAGATCATCGGCCGCCGCGGCCATATACGAGCGCCACCCGCCGTACGCGGTGATGTCACGCGCTCCCTCGAGCGCCGTCGGATCGCAGACGAATCCGTGGACGGCGGTGCCGTCGTCGAGCTCGAGCGTGCCGATCGCCAACGGTGCACTCACACCGCGGAGAAAGGACCCGACGGTAGCAGTCGGAAGCCGATAGACCTCGACCTCGATACGAGCGCCTTCTCGTAGATCGGTCACCAGCCCGGGACGTCGCGGCTCGTCGCCGGGGAGCGCGTAGAGCCGGTACCGGGGTGCGGTCATCGTGCGCCGGCTCAGGAGCCCGCCGCGATCGGTGATTTGGTGATGAAGTCCGAACCCCTCGAGATGGGCGCCGACGACGGCGACCTCCATCAGCGAGTCCTGGTCGACCGCATCCGCGAGCGCCGACGCCAGCCCTGCGAGTTCCTGGTCGGCACCGGAAGGCCCATGAAGGGTGACACCGAAGGGGACGTGCGCCGCCGTACTCCCCGCCGGGACCGCGATGGCGCACATGTCGAGCAGGTTGGTAAAGGTCGTGTAGGTACCCAATTGCGCGTTGAGTTCGACGGGGTCAGCGCGCATCTGCTCGACCGTGTAGGTCTTCGTCACCGTGGGAGTGAGCAGAGCATCGACCGAACGGAGGATGTCATCCGCCTCCCGCCGCAACTCCCACACGCGGTGCATACTCGACCAGACCTGTGCGGCCGACATCGCACCGGCGCCCGCCAAGATCTGGCGCACGACCGGGTCGACGTCGTCTCGGTCCTCCTCGAGCGCGACCGAGACGGCGGTCGCGCGCTCAGCAAGCCACGCACCGCCATACAGGTGACGACCTGCCTCGAGAAGCGGGGTGTAGTCGATCTCAACCAGTTCGGCTCCGGCTCGGACGAGGTCGGCACGGACCCGACTCCACGCGTCCTCCTCGCCACGCTCGCCCCATCCGGCGACAACCTCAGGCACGCCCAGGCGGACTCCGGCGAGCGAGACCGAAGCAACCCGGGCGGAAGGAACCGGGAGCGGGCGCGACCAGGGGTCCTGATCATCGAAGCCGGCGATCACCTGAGCCACGATGGCTGCGTCGGCAACCGAGTTCGCCATCACCGAAACGCAATCGAGCGACCGGCACGCCGGCACGACACCGCGAGTGCTGACAAGGCCCACACTCGGCTTGAGACCGACGACCCCGTTCAACGCCGCGGGAACGCGCCCGGACCCCGCGGTATCGGTCGCCAGAGAAAACGCAACCAGGCCCGCCGCAACAGCTACCGCGGATCCTGATGACGACCCGCCGGAGATGAGGGAGCTATCGTGGGCCGAGGAGGGCGTCCCGTAAGGAGAACGGGTACCGTTCAGACCGGTAGCGAACTGGTCCAGGTTGGTCTTGCCGACGAGGATCGCGCCTGCCGCGATCAGGTCGCGAACCACGGGTGCCGACTGCTGGGGGCTGTAGGCGAAAGACGGGCACGCCGCCGTCGTCGCCCACCCCTCGACGTCCATGTTGTCTTTGACCGCGAAGGGGATGCCCCAGAGCGGAAGACGATCGCGATCGGCAGGATCGAGTGCTTCAGCATCTCGGACGAGTCGATCGGAGACCGAGATCCAGACTCCGTCACGTCCTCGCGCATCGATCGCAGCCAGAGTGCGCTCCGCCACATCGCGAGGTGTGCAGGTTCCCCGCCGGTACGCGGAGTGGAGGCGGGCGATCTCCATGCGAGGAGAGATCACCGCGCGGATCCCTTACCGAACGCGTCATCCAGCGCCGACGACTCCGCGACCGCACCGAAAACACCCCCCTGCATGGTGATCATCTTCAGCGCCGCCTCGTAGTTTCCGTGATCGGTGGCGCCTGTGCAGTCACTGAGCAGAAGGCACTCGTAGCCGCGATCGTTCGCCTCCCGCATCGTCGTGTGCACGCAGACGTCGGTTGTGATCCCCGTCAGAATCAGATGAGTGATCCCCCGAGTGCGCAAGATCACGTCGAGATCGGTTCCGTAGAACGCCCCCTTGCCAGGCTTGTCGATGACGATCTCGCCCACGAGAGGTGCCACTTCGGGCACAATCTGCCACCCGGGTTCCCCGCGTACGAGGATGCGTCCTCCCGGTCCTGACGACCCGATCTCGGCACCGATCTGCTGCGAGCGCCAGAGTTTGTTGGGCGGGCAGTCCGAGAGATCCGCCCGATGACCCTCGCGAGTATGGATCACCTGGAGGCCTGCCGCGCGAGCGGAACCGAGGATCCGCGCTGTGGGCGCGAGTCCGCGTCGGGTGAGTGTGAGGTCGTACCCCATGCGGTCGACGTAGCCACCGATCCCGCAGAAGTCCACCTGCCAGTCGATACACAGGAGCGCGGTCGACTGGGCGGAGAACGTTCCGTCGAACGGCCACGCGTACGGTGTGGCCGCTACCGGCCCGAATCTGCTCGTCATCGCCTCGTCTCACCTCCGCCCGTGGGTTCCTGCCACACCACCGTCACCGGACCTCCTCCAGGTGGCCCTTGGTTCTCGGCGCCTCCGGAGACGTAGATCGATGTGCGCCCGAACACCCCCGCTAGAAGGCCTCCTACGGCCGCGCGCGCGTGTCGTGTCGACGAGAGGTCGGTGTCGGTGAGCATCGTGTGCCGTAACCCTCGGATCCGCCCGTCCGGACTCGCCTCGGCCTTCGCGAAGACCTGCACGATGGTGCCGCCGGCGGCTCGGATGCGATCGCGGAGCGCGACGATCTCCTCCACGTCGATCGCGTCGTGCATGACCACCGTCTCAGCGTTCAGCTGTCCGCCGGGGTCGAGTCGAGACCCGAACGCCAGCACGAGGCACCGGTCGAGCTCGATACCGGCGGAAGCCGAAGCGACCGCCGACCAGACAGAAGGATCGCCTGCGAGGCCTTGGTCCGCTTCGACTCCGCCGATCTCTCCGCACGCGAGCGCGACGCCCAGCGAGCTAGCCGCTCGGGATCGCGCCATCGATAGGTAGGGATCATCCGTCACGGCCCCGCCTCTCGCTGACACGATCTGCTCGGTCGTCAGCAAAGGGCATTTCACGAGCACCATGTGGGCGTTGCGTGGATCAAAGCCTCCGTTGCGGCACGCTTCGAGCGTCGCCGCAGCGACCGCGTCGACCTGCTCTCGGCGCCCGAGCCCTTCGACAGATAACCGAGGGGTCTGCGCGAACCCCGCCGCAAGTCGCCCGTTGCCTGATGTCGAACCCTCCGAAACCACGGTGACATGCGGGCTGAGGACTCCCTCAGTGCCGCCCGACATGACGGTCAACGCCGGTTCCGAGAGCCCCTCGGTCCAGGCGCGAGTCGCGAGAGCCCGGCTGAAGTCGTTAACGCCGCCGTTCCCCTCCGTCTTTCCGATGACGGCAAGGACCCTTCGCCCGAACACCCTGTCGACCGGGGCGTCGTCGGGGGCAGCAACCGGCACGACCGTCAGATCGACATACATCAGCGCGTCCGGTCGTCGGCCGGGAGCGATTCCGCACCCAGCGCGGCGAGGACGGAGTCCGATGAAGCGACAGCCGCGAACAAGCCGCCCTGCATCGTGAGGATCTCGATCGTCTGCAAGTGCCGGGCGCGATCGGTCGCGGCCGTGCAATCCGACAGCACGAGTACCTCGAACCCGCGATCGTTGGCCTCCCTGATTGTGGTCGACACGCAGACATCGGTGGTCAACCCCGTAATCAGCAGATCGGTAATCCCCGCCATGCGCAGAATGTGCTCGAGGTCGGTGGCGTAGAACGCACCTTTGCCGGGCTTGTCGATGACCGTCTCACCCGCAAGCGGGGCCAACTCGGGGATGATCTCCCACCCAGCCTCGCCTCGAATCAGCACGCGTCCCAGAGGCCCGACGGACCCGATCTCGACCCCCTGACTGGCGGAACGCCACCTCTTGGTGTCGGGCAGATCAGAGAGATCGGGGCGGTGCCCTTCTCGCGTGTGGATCACCGTCAGCCCGAGTTCGCGCGCCCGCCCAAGCACTCTTTGGGTGGGTTCTATCGCCGCACGGGTCAGGCTGATGTCATAGCCCAGCGAATCAATGAATCCACCGCTGCCGCAGAAGTCGACCTGCCAGTCGATGCAGAGCAGAGCCGTGCGCGTGAGATCGAGTTGACCGTGCCACGGCCAGGCATAGGGATCCGCCTGGATCGCCTGCGGTGTTGTCGTGGTCACTATGACTCCCTTGCTCACCTCGATCGTATACGACCTACCGGAGAGGGCCGGCGTCGGAGTGTTACCGCCGTGTTAAACCTCAGCGACGGATGAGCTCGTCGAAGAACGCAAGGTCGCCGAGGACGTGCTCGCGCATGAGATGAGCCGCGGCCTCCTCGCCGCCGAGAATCGACGCGCAGATGTCGCGATGCTCATCCCACGACCCGGCAGCGCGCGCAGCCAGCTCCGCTCCGAATATCCAACTGAGGCGGCTGCGCAGCGTCCTCAGCATCTCGACGAGTTCTCGATTTCCGGAAGCAATCGCCACCGTGTCGTGGAATCGCTCCACCAGCTCCGAATGGCGCTCGGGTTCGGTCACCGGGTCGAGGGTGCTGCCCTCTTCTGTAAGAGATCGAAGTTCGCGTGCCATCGCCCCTCCGTGGGCAGCCGCGGCAAGCCGCGCCGCCATCGCCTCGAGTTCGGCGCGGATCGCGATGAGCTCGCGGGTGCCCGATGACTCGGGCTGGGCGACTATTGCACCCTTGTATTTGCGCAACTCGAGAAAGCGCTGCTGCTCCAGCACCTGAAAGGCCTCGCGCACGGGTACTCGGGAGACGTCGAAATCGGAAGCAATCTCCTCCTCGCGAAGCCGGCTGCCGGGAACGTACGAGCCATCGATGATCCGTCCCCGGATCGCGGCGGCAATCACGTCGCGCAGGGGAAGCCCAGCACGAGAAGCCATGCTCCTCACTCTAGGGACCAACCCCGCCAGATGCCGAGTTCCGGTCGCCTCAGCTGGATGCTCCCCCGCTTGCGGACGATTCCGCCTCCGTCGCGTCCAGTCGCGCGTTCAGCCCGTCGACGATGCGATGCAAGCGATCATCCCGCAGCAGATCCGGCTCACGGGGTCGCTCGAACCCCACTTCGACGACATCGGCGACCTGCGCCGGTCTGGCGCTCAGCACGACGACTCGGTCGGCGAGGAACACCGCCTCCTCGACGCTGTGCGTGACGAGGAGCGTCGTGATGCGCAACCGCGTCCACACCGCCTGCAGCTCCACATTGAGTCGTCGTCGCGTCACCGCGTCGAGCGCTCCGAACGGCTCGTCCAGAAGCAGAACGGAGGGATCCAGAGCCAGAGCCCGCGCGATCGAGACTCGTTGACGCATCCCGCCGGAAAGCTGGGACGGGCGCGCATCGGCGAAGCCCCGGAGTCCGACCAAGTCGATCAGATCATCTACCTGGTGCCGATCGACGTCACGGCCCGCGACTCGGAAAGGGAGCTCAATGTTCTTGCGCACCGTCAACCACGGCAGCAGTGCGTGGTCCTGGAACGCGACACCCAGGCGATGATCGCGCGCGAGGACTCGCGGATGCTCACCGGCGATCGTCACGGACCCCGAAGTCGGCTCGTCAAGTCCGGCAATCATCCGCAAGATCGTCGACTTCCCCGAGCCCGACGGGCCGATGAGCGCGACGAACTCCCCCTCGGCGATCTCCAGGTCTACCCGCTTGATCGCCTGGACCGACGCTCCGCGCTTCAGCCGGAACGACTTCGAGACCGCCTCGACCCGCACGCTGCGCCCGAGAGGCGCGCCGGCGTTCATCGGCCCACCTGGAGTCGTGCGCGGTCCGCGATGCCGCGGGAACGCTCCGAGGCCTCCCGCACCAGGGCCGCGAGGTCGCCGTCAGCGCCAAGGAAGGTAGGAACGCCGCGTTCGACGACGACCCGACCGTCGACTATCACGGTACGTACCGCGACCGTGGGTTGCAAGAATACGAGCGCCGCGTACAAGTCGGCCGCGGGCGTCATCCGCGGCTCCTCCAGATCAAGGATGACGAGGTCGGCGCGCTTGCCGACCTCGATCGATCCGATCAGGTCATCCATACCCAGAACCCGCGCTCCCTCGATCGTTGCCATTTCCACGACCCGCTGCGGACTGATCGCCCCCGGGTCACGACTCACCGCGCGGTGCAGGAGCGCCAGGAGCTTCATCGAACCGAAGAGATCGACCGCATCCGAGCAGTTCGCATCGTCCGTGCCGATCCCCATCGGGATGCCCGCCCGGAGCATTCGCGGAACCGGCGCGACCCCGGCGCCTAGAAAGGCGTTGCTCGCCGGCTGCGTCGATACCCGGGTGCCCGATTCTGCGAGCAACCGGATCTCACGATCGGAGACGTCGATGCAGTGCGCCGCGAGCAACCTCTCATCGAGCGCACCGACGCTGTCGAGATACTCGACCGCGCCCATCATGTGCTGCACGCGCTCCCGCTCGTCCTCGGCGACGTGCATCGTCCACATGGTTCCGCGCTCGCGCGCGATCTGTCGGCTCCGCTGCAGGGCGCGTCGGGAGACGATTCCGGGGATCGCCGGCGACGGCCACACTCGGATCCGACCCTCACCGGCCCTGTCGTACCTCCGCACGATCTCATCGAGGTCGGCCAAGACGCGATCGGTGTCGACGAAGATGTCGCTGTCCGGAACGTCCGGGGCCTTCGCACGGACCGCGCCGAGATAATCCTCGAAACCCGGCGCAGGCTGGTCGGCGAACATGCGAGCGTATACAGCGCGGATGCCGCTCTCGACGAGGGCCTCGACAGTGCTCGCCGCGGTGGAGACCATGGAACGCGTTCCAGCATCCTCGTTGTCAACGATCGTCGTCACACCGTTCATCAACGCCTCCGTCGCGAACAGCAAGGTCGCGCACCGGATGTCGTCGTTCTCGTACACGCTCAGGCCCGGGTACAGCACGTTGTAGAGCCACTCGTAGAGTGGCCGATCGTGGGAGTAGCCGCCGCGAAGCAGGATCTGCGGCACATGGGTGTGCGCGTTCACGAGTCCCGGGATCACCGCGCGCCCCGCCGCCTCGATCACCCGCGAGCCGACGGGAATCTCGACGTTCGATCCCACTGCGACGATCTCGCCGTCCTCGACCAACACGGTCGCCCGCTCGAGGTCGCGGCGCTCATCGTCCATCGTCAGCACTCGCGCGTCAACGATCGCCACCGCGCTCATGCCCGCGCCTCCTCGCCGGCTGCCACCGCATCGAGCTCCGCGAGCAGCGCGCTACGACGGTCATCGTCGCAGAAGGCCGACTCGATCGATGTTCGCGCGATGGCGAGAAGGTCATCGCGCTGCCAGCCGAACGCCCGCGCGGTCGCGGCGTACTCCTGGTCGAGAATCGATCCCAGGGCAGTGCCGTCGTCGGTGTTGAGGCTGATCCGCACCCCGGCTTGCCGCAACTCCTCGACTGGATGCGCGGCCCGGCTCTCGGTAAATCCAAGAGCGACGTTCGACCCCGGGCAGATGCCGAGCGGGATGCCTCGGTCGGCGATCTCGGCGACCAGCGCCGGTTCCTCGATCGCGCGGAAGCCGTGATCGATACGATCGGCCATCAGGAGGTCGATCGCATCGCGGACACCCTCGGGACCACTGGACTCCCCTGCGTGAACGGTCCGGTAAATGCCACGGGATGCCGCGCGGCGGAAAGTGTCGGCGAACCTTGCGGACACACGCCCGGCAACCGCTTCGTCGCCGTCGATCGACAGGGCGACCACCCGCGGATGGTCCCGCTCCAGCATCCAATCCAGCAGTTCATCGGCCTCAGCGGCGGATTGCTGGCGCAACAAGCTCAGGCACAGGCCAGTCGACGGGAGTCCGTCCTGTTCCGCCTCTCGCCATCCGGCGTCGAGGGCGTCGACGAGTCCCGCGATATTTCCGCGCCAGGCCTCCCAGTGGGTCGGGTTGATGATCACGTCGGTGTAGCGGATGCCGCTGGCCGCCTGCCTCTGGGCGAACCGATAGGCGACGGATGCCGCGTCGTCGGCGGTCCTGACCAGCGACGCACCCCAGTCGAGGAACTGGAGAAATTCGGTGAGTCCGTCGAAATCGAAGAGCTGCTCGGCCGGTCGGCGAAGGGGCACCCCGTACTTGCCGGCCAGTCGCATCAGCTCCTCCCGGTCGATGCATCCGTCCAGGTGCACGTGGACCTCGGCTTTGGGTACCGTCCGTACCCAAGCCTCGTCGATGTTGTCGTTCACGATCATCCCTTCCCATTACTGCCGTCGTGATAAGCCGCTTCGAGCCACCGCGTCACGGCCGAAGCCAGCCCGAAGAATGCGAGAGAGAGCACTGTGGCGACGATGGCGGCACCCCAGGATCGCGACATGTCGTAGGAGACCCGCGACACCACGAAGAGCTGCCCGAGACCCGACGACCCGACGACGAACTCGGCGAGCAGCACCCCGACCACCGACCCGACCGCAGAGAGCCGGAACGCCTCCAAGAGCGAAGGGACCGCGGCCGGGAGATCGAGCCGCCGGAACCTCGTCCATCTCGAGGCTCCCAGCACCGTCAGCAGGTCCTGCTTGCTGCGCGAGGCGGAGGCCAGACCGCGCGACACCAGGACGAACGCTGGAAAATACGCGACCAGTGTGGCGACGACCAGCACGGTCGGCGTTCCGTAACCGACAATCCGCGCGAAGATCGGAACCATCGCCACCATGGGAACAGCGCGGACGATCAGCACCGCGGGCCGCACCGCCGCACGCACGACTCCTGAGAGATGGGCCGCGATGGCGAGTCCGATGCCAAGCAGTTGTCCCAGGACGAGACCCGTCGCGGCCAGCCCGGCGCTCACCGTGAGGTCGGGAAGATACGCATCCGGATGTCCGACCAGGTCGGCGAGAACACTCGCCGGGGAGGGCATGACGACCCGGTTGACCTGCCCGATCACGACCCACAGCGCCCACGCGGCGACGATCGCCACGACCGCCACGTTGTCCCAGGCGAACCGGGCGACCGCTCGCCCGATAGCCGTCACGCGCGCGTTCACAGCCCGAACCTCGCCGCGCTCCGCCGGGCGAGTGACGCAGCGCCGCCGTAGACGATGCTGGCGGGCACTGCGGTCAGGACCCCCGCCGCCCACAGCAACGGGATGTCGTAGTTCTGCATCGAGTTGATCAGCAGGGGCCCGATGCCCCGGGCGGAGCCGAACCACTCGCCGATCACCGCCCCCAACAGGGCCGCGGGAATCGCCAGCTGAAGAGCCGCGAACACCGCTGGGAGCGCCGCGGGCGCTTCCAGCTGCGCGAGCACCGCGATCCGCCGGGCACCCAGTACGGCAAACAGGTCCTCCTGCGCCGCCCGTCGGGTCCACAGCGCGGAGCAGATGACGACAAAGGCAGCGAAGTAGGCCGCTGTCGCCGCCAGCGCCGCGGGCACGACGGCGCGGGGCAGAAGGACCATGAGCAGCGGGCCGAGGGCGACGACCGGAACCGCCTCGACGAGAACCGCGAAGCGCTCCGCCGGGCGACGCGTGACCGGCATCAGGCGGGAGAGCACCGCGGTCGCCACCGCGGCGCTGATTCCGATCACGCCGCCGAGAAGCCCCTCCTGGACGGTCACCCCGAGCGCCCCCCACAACCTCGGCGCACGCGCGGGATCGACGATCACCCACAACACGTCGGTGAGGGGTGGCCAGGAGGTGGAGAGGACCCCGGTCCGGCCGATGATCTCCCACGCCGAGGCGAAGAGGAGCACGCCGATCACGATCTCGATGGTCTTTCGGGACCGCGTCGCCGTGCCGACCGGACCGAGGTCCTGCACAGTCATCGGAGCAGGGTTGCCGATCCGCCGAAGACCTCGTCGAGCAGCGATTCGTCAACGTAAGTCGCGACATCAGGAAGATCGGTCATGCCCGCAGCCCGCAGGATCGGGTACATCTTCTGCTCGATGTCCTCCGCCGAGATCCGCAACAGACCCGACTCCGCGGTGAGATCGCTCGTCGTCATCGGGATCTGATTGATGTTCTCCTTGATCTGCTGGCTCAGCGAGAGTCCCAGGTCGGCTCCCCACACGTCGACCGCGAGCTGCGCGGCCACTTCGGGGTCGTCGGCGTTCTTCTCCCAGCCCTTCACGGTAGCCCGCAACCAGGCGACAACCAGGTCGCGGTTCTCTTCCAGGTAGGTGCGGTCGACGAAGATCATGTTGGAGTAGACATCCAGACCCAGGTCCTGCCACGACACGCTGGTGTAGTCCACACCCTGCTCTTCGAGGATGAGTCCCTGGTTGGTGGCGAAGGCGGTGATCCCGTCGACGTCTCCGTTCACGAGCGCTTGCACGTCGTAGCCGATCGGCACGAACTCGTAATCCGGCTCTAGCCCGTTGATGGTGAAGATGGCATCCAGTTCACGCTGCTGCCCCTGGGGGCTTCCGATGCGCTTGCCGATCATGTCCTCGACCGAGTTGATCGGGTTCTCGGAGAGCGACAGGATTGCCAATGGGCTCTCCTGGTAGACAGCACCGACGAGCACCACGTCGGCTCCCTCCGACACGGCGTCGATGAACGAGGTGAAGTTCGTATCGAGTCCGATCGGTGCGTCACCGGATGCGACGATCTGAACGGTGTTGGAGACGTTGGGGCCGCCCGGCAGCCATTCGGCGACGATGCCCTCCTCCGCGTAGTAGCCCTCGCTCTCGGCGATCCACATTCCGGCGAACTCCACGTTGGTGACCCAGTTCAGCTGTGTCGCCACGACCGGAAGGGACTCTTCCTCGGTCGATGGCTCCGCCGCACAACCGGCGATCGTCAGCATCCCCACCATGGCCGCACCCGCCCAGGCGAGACGCCTATCGCGGTGGCTTGAAGTCTTCATAAGCCTCTCAATTCTCGCGGCAATCATGACGCGATCTCTCGCGTTTTGTATACGATCCATGCTCGCTGGCTGTCGTTGCGCGGGCATGGCCTGAACATTTCCAGCGTGTAAAAGATGCTGCGCCGCCCGCAGGGGCGGGTCACCGGCGCCGTTCCCGGCACTGAAGCGTTCGGCGAGCACCCCGAAGTCAGGCGGTCGCTGCGATCCTCAGGATCACAACGCCGACGATCGACGACCCCCGCGATCCGGGAATTCGCGCGGCGATACCTGGGCGTGCTGCCGTGGCGCCTCGCCCACCGGGCGCGGTTCCTCCTGCTGGTGGCGCCCGTGAGGCTCGTCGTCGTGGGCTCCGGGGCGGTCTGGACCCGTGGTCGGCGTGATCGGTGCCTTCACGTCATGATCGTCGCGTTCATCCGGCATTGTCAGGCCGACTGGAACGCCGAGGGACTCATCCAGGGATCGAGCGACATCCGGCTCAACAACACCGGACACCGATAGGTGGCGGATACCCCGATGACCCTGCGCTCACTGCCGTGGATGCGGTCGTGAACTTCCCGCTCCTGCGCGCCCGCGAGACGGCCCGCATCATCGCGGAAGGGCTGAACACCCCGTTCGGCACCGCGTATCCGAAGCTCGCCGAACGCGACTACGGCGAGCTGGAGGGCACCTCGGCCGCCGCCGCGATCGCGCGCTGGCCCGACCGGGAGTATCCGGGCGCAGCGTCGCTCGACTCCGTCGCTGTGCACGGGGTCGTGGCCCTGACCCGCATCGCCACCGACTTCCCGGCAAGGCGGTGCTCGTGGTCTGCCACGGCACGCGAGGTGGTGGTGCTCGAGGGGCACGATCGTGCCGCCGCAGTCGCTCGTCGCGGGCATCCCGGGCAAGGTGCGCCGCGAGCTCACTGACGAGGAGGTCGCGGGGTTGCTCGGCAACTCCGCGCGCTATGTGCCGCGGTCGAAGGTGTACAAGGCGGCGGAGGGTCAGGACGCCGCGGGTTAGGACACCGCCGCGATCCGCAGGATCACGACGCCGACGACCGGCACCAGCGCGACGACCAGCGCCAGGATCGCGATGCCGCGCGCGAGACCGCGCACGAGGCAGACGATCGAGATCACCAGCGCCGCCAGCACGAGCGCGGCTCCGGCGAGGAACAGCACGATGAATCCACCCGCTCCGCTGCCGCTGCCGTCGAGGGCGGCGGGAACCCCGAGCACGAAGCCGGCGTACATGGCGGCGGTGCCAAGCACGGCGAGCAGGAGGGCGATGCCGGCAGGGACGCGGGTGGGGCTGACGTAGACGTCGCTGTCACTCATGGCGACCACCCTAGGTGTAGCGACCCGTGAGGTTGTGAAGGCGGCAGGTGGGGGTGTGGCCTCCGAGGGCGGTGTGGGGTCGTCGGTGATTGTATTCCTCGAGCCAGTCGGCGTAGGTGGCTGATCTTGCCGCGTTCGAGAGGTAGGTCGATGCGTAGGCCCACTCGGCGGCGAGGGTGCGGTTGAATCTCTCCACTTTCCCGTTCGTCTGTGGCCGGTAGGGGCGGGTGCGGATGTGCCGGACTCCCTCGCCGAGGGCCGCGGCGAAGTCGTGGGAGCGGTAGCAGGAGCCGTTGTCGGTCATGACGGCTTTGACGGTGAGGTGAAGCGCCCCGGGTCTGATGGAGGCTCTCAAACCAGTGAAGGATGAGAGTCATGGCAGCACCACGGAAGTACAGCGAGGAGCTCAAGGAGCGCGCGACGCGGATGGCGCTCGACGCGCGACGAGATCCCGCGACGAAGACCGGAGCGATCAAGCGGATCGCCGACCAGCTCGATATCCATCCCGAGGCCCTGCGCACTTGGGTCAGGCAGGCCGAGATCGACGCCGGTGAAGCGCCCGGCACGACGACCGCGGACACGCAGAAGATCGCCGACCTCGAGCGGGAGGTCCGCGAGCTGCGGCGGGCGAACGAGATCCTGAAGACCGCGTCGGCTTTTTTCGCGGCCGCGGAGCTCGACCGCAAGCTGAAGTAACCGAGGTGCCCACCGCGGTGCTCGTCGACTACATCGATGAGCACCGCGACCGGTTCGGGGTCGAGCCGATCTGCCACGTCCTGCGTGACGCGGGCCTGAAGATCGCCCCGAGCACCTACTACGCCGCCAAGACGCGCCCGCCGTCTGCCAGAGCGGTCAGAGACGAGCAACTGAAAGCCGACATCGCGGCTGTCCATGCCGACAATCTCGGCGTCTACGGGGCGCGGAAGATCCACGCCGAGCTGAACCGGGAAGGCGTCTCGGTTGCCCGTTGCACCGTCGAGCGACTGATGCGCGAGCTCGGCTTGCGAGGGCTTCGGCGCGATAAGCAGGTCAAGACCACCTCGGGTGATGGCGCGGAGACGGAGCGGCCAGCGGATCTCGTCGGACGAGCGTTCACCGCGACGGCACCGAACCAGCTCTGGGTCGCGGATCTGACCTATATCCGCACCCATGCCGGATGGGTCTACGCGGCGTTCGTGATCGACGTGTTCAGCAGGCTCGTCGTCGGCTGGCAGGTGTCCACGAGCCTGCGTACGGACCTCGCGCTCGACGCGCTCGATATGGGGCTCTGGCAGCGCCGCCGGAACGGGCAGGACACGACCGGGCTCGTCCACCACAGCGACCGAGGAGTCCAGGGCGGATTCAATCGGTCGTCGCAACACCTTGACAGCGGAGGTGAGCGGTGGCGACGAAAGACTGGGTTGCGAAGACCGGCGATGCGCCCGAGGGGGTTCGTCGGCAGTGGCGCGCGGATCGGGCTCTCAGGCCGCCGATGCGTTCGCCCGGACGGCCTGCGCCCTCGAAGGCGGTGCAGCGACAGTTCTGGCGGCTGATCGCGACGGGCATCACGTCCGCGGAAGCTGCGATCGCGGTGGGCGTGTCCGTGCCGGTCGGGATGCGCTGGTTTCGCCACGCTGGCGGCATGACGCCGCTGAGTCTGACCGAACCGTCGGGCCGATACCTGTCCTTCGAAGAACGCGAGGAGATCGCACTCATGCGCGCGAAGGGCAAGGGCGTGCGCGAGATCGCGCGTGAGCTGGGCCGGGATCCGGGAACGATCTCCCGGGAGCTGCGGCGGAACGCGGCGACGAGGAGCGGGAAGTCGGAGTATCGGGCGTTGGTGGCGCAGTGGAAGGCGCAGGAGTCGGCGAAGCGACCGAAGGTCGCGAAGCTGGTCGTGAACGACGCGCTGCGTGAGTACGTGCAGGACCGTCTCGCGGGGAAGGTGCGCCGGCCCGACGGCACCGCGGTCGAAGGGCCGACGCCGCCGCCCTGGAAGGGGTTGAACAAGCCGCATCGGGCGGACAGGTGCTGGTCGCTGGCATGGAGCCCGGAGCAGATCTCCCACCGGCTGAAGATCGACTTCCCCGATGATGAGTCCATGCGCATCAGCCCCGAGGCGATCTACCAGTCGCTGTTCATCGAGGGCCGCGGCGCGCTCAAGCGCGAGCTGGTGGCCTGCCTGCGCACCGGGCGAGCGCTGCGTCAGCCGCGGGAACGGTCGCGGAACAAGCCGCAGGGGCATGTCACCGCGGACGTCGTGCTCTCCGAGCGTCCCGCCGAGGCTGCCGACCGCGCGGTTCCCGGGCACTGGGAGGGCGACCTGATCATCGGCACCGGTCGCTCGGCGATCGGGACGCTCATCGAGCGTTCCAGCCGGTCCACGATGCTGGTGCAACTGCCCCGGCTGGAGGGCTGGGGCGAGCAGCCCGTGGTGAAGAACGGGCCCGCGCTCGGTGGTTACGGCGCTCTCGCGATGAACGCCGCACTGGCCGCGTCGCTCACCACGCTGCCCGTCCAGTTGCGCCAGACCCTCACCTGGGATCGTGGGAAGGAACTCTCCGGGCATGCGCAGCTCACCCTCGATACCGGCACGAGAGTGTTCTTCGCCGACCCGCACTCGCCCTGGCAGCGCCCGACGAACGAGAACACCAACGGGCTGCTGCGGCAGTACTTCCCGAAGGGCACCGACCTGTCGCGGTGGTCGGCCGAGGACCTCGAAGCGGTCGCTCTCGCGCTCAACAACCGGCCCCGGAAGATCCTCGGCTGGCGCACCCCGGCGGAGGTGTTCGCCGAGCAGCTATCCTCGCTTCAACAGCCCGGTGTTGCATCGACCGGTTGAACTCGCCCAGTATCGCGCCATCCGCTACACCGAGCGCCTCGCCGAAGCCGATGCCGTCGCTTCCGTTGGAAGCAAAGGCGATTCGTATGACAACGCGATGGCCGAAGCGTTCAACTCGCTGTTCAAGGGCGAGTGCATCCGGAACCCAGCGATGCGGCCGAAGGGCGGCTGGGCGTCGATCCGCGATGTCGAGATCGCCGTCGCCGAATATGTCGACTGGTTCAACCAGCGGCGACTGCACGGCGAGATCGGGCACGTCCCGCCGGCCGAGTTCGAGCGGTCGCATTGGGCATCGCTCGACGCGACCCGATACGCTCACGAGCAGGTTCCGATCGGAGCCGGTTCCAGATAACCGAGCCTCCACGAAACCCGGGGCGCTTCACGCTGCGAAGGTCGCCAAAGTAGGTCGGTCCGTGCGAATCCTCCGTGACTCGGCCGACGACAGGCTGCACGATGACCAGGTGGTCGAGGACGGGCTGATCCCACACCATGCAGTCGCGGTAGACGTGGCCACGGTAAGCCCCGTCTACGCCGTCGACGATGCGGGGCAGCTCGTTGGCGTGGATCGGTAGCAGAAGCGAGTTCTCGGGCGTCAGGGTGATGCTGTGCTCGGTTCTTGGGTCAGCGGCTTGGGCCGCGTCGAGCATGGCGTCGACGAGCCTTTGGACGTGGGTCGGTGGGCCGTTCATTCGTCGCCGGCGTTTCTTGCGAGTTCGTCGAACCACCGCACGACGCCGTTGGCGGAGTGGGCGGCTCGGAGGGCTTCGGAGGCGGTGCCGAGCGCGGCGGCGGCCCGTTGAAGCTCGGCGGCGGCGGTGATGGTGCCTGTCGCTCCGTCTCCTCGGTTGTCTTCGCCCGCATAGTGCCGGCCGTCGACGACGCGCGAGTGCCAGGCTCCGAGCTGCTGGCACACCTGTTCGAGGTCGTCGACTGTGGCGACGAGCTCACCGAGAAGTGTGTAGGAGTCGAACGGCGCCGGGACGTCTCGGGTTGAGTGCGCGAGGGTTCTGGCCTGGGCTGAGAGGTCGCGGGCGACCTCGACCTGGCGGTGTTGTTCGTTCTCGGCCATGTCTTACCTTCTCTGGGTCACTGACACGGCCGGGGCGGCTCTGATGCGCCCCGGCCGGGTCGTGGGGTGGCTACTGCTGGTCGTCGCGGGCGTTGCGGCTGATGGTGACCGTCGCTCGAGCGAGGTCCGCGCCGATGCTGTCGGCGTCGATGACGCGGCCGTACTGCTTGTTGGCGTCATCCCCCCAGCTCGACGTGTGCTCGCGTCCGGTGACGATCACGGCGTCTCCCTTGTGCAGGGATGCGGCCGCGTTCTCGCCCAGCTCGAACCGGGCTTCGATGAAGTGGGTCGTCGGGGTGTCGTGGGCCTGCCACTTGCCCTGTCGGTACTCCCCCGTGTTCTCGATGACGCGGAGCTTGGTGATCTGGATGCTGCCGGCCTGCACGACCTCGGGGTCGGCGGCCAGGTTTCCGGTGATGGTGCGCGTGGACATGGGTGTCTCTCCTTATCGGTTACTTGCGATGCGGTCGATGTGGTCGGGGCGGAAGCCGCTCCAGTGGTCCTCGTCGGTGATGACGACGACGGGTGCTTCGGTGTATCCCAGGTCCTCGACGACGTAGGTACGCGCCGCCTCGTTCTCTCGGATGTTTACCTCTACGAATTCGATGCCCTTGGTCGTCAGCACTTTCTTGGTGAGTGTGCAGCGGGCGCATGACGGGCCGGTGGTGTACACCGTGATCTGCTCAGCCATTGCTCTTGCCCTTCTCCCTACCAACCGTTTTTCTTTGCCTTCCGGCAATCGAGGGATTAACGGCGAGCGGAGCGGAGGGAGCAACGGTCCGTGGAATACCGGACTGAGCGCAGCGAGGGAGGATATGCCGCGAAAGCCGTTGGCCCGGAGTGGAGCCGTCGTATCCTCGACAGCCGGACAGGTCAAAGAATGCGTGAGAGTCACTGTGCCGCGCAGCGGCTCCTCTAGCGGGCCGGCCTCCGTGCCGGTGCGCCTGGTGTTGCTCTACGCCGTGCACGCGGGTCTGCTTTCAACGTACTTTCAGAGTGATATCACTGCGATAGCGCGTCATCGTGGGCCGCCGAGGCTATTCGCGGTGTTCGGCTCGGAGGACTTCGAGGCCGCGTTGCAGGGCGCGGAGCGCGGTCTTGTGCTGACTGCGGTCCTCCAGGCCTGCGACCTCGGCCAGTTCGGACGGGAGGGTCGCGTCGGGCCAGCGGATTAGCAGCGTCTTGGCCACGTCGGCCGGCCACTCCCCCGGCTGCGTGCTGCGCGCCGGTGCGACCTGCCGCGGCGGCGTCGGCGCTGAAGCGACGGGTGACGGCGCTTCGGGGGGTGTGTCTGCGGCGGCACCGAACGCCTCGATAGCTGCCGGGTCTGCCTGGGGTCGCTTCTTGATTGCCATTACGCCACCAACTCCGCTGCGAGTTCCTGAATCTCTGCCTTGGCCTTGGGGTTGCTCCACTCGACGACGCCGAGTCCTTCGCCCACGACGTCGCGGTAGGCCTTCCGCTCGTAGATCACTGTCTCCAGCGGGCGGATGCGGGGGTAGTCGGCCAGGTACTCCCCCGCGTCGGTGCGTTCGGTGATGTTCGGATTGGCTGGTGCCTGTGTGATCAGACCGCGCACGTCCAGCTCGGGATTGAAGTCGAGGGCCTGGTCAATGACTTCGGTCATGTGGCCGAGTGTGTCGAGGTCGAGCTGGCTGGGCCGGACAACGACGACGAGCTTGTCGGCGGCGGTCATGCCCGTGCGCATCTCCTTGCTGTCTTTACCGGCGACGTCGACGATCACAACGTCGTAGCGGGTGGCGAGGTCCTGCAAGGTCTGATGGATGCTGCCGATCTTCTCGACGCACGCGATCGCCGGCTCGTGGCCCTGTTCTTCGCGATCGGCGTGCCACCGGGCGGCGGAGCGTTGCGGGTCGGCGTCGACGAGGCACACGTCCTTGCCGCGGCGGGCGTACTCCACGGCGAGGTTGACGGCGATGGTCGTCTTGCCGGGGCCGCCCTTCTGGCTTCCGACGAGAATGATCATGGTTGCACTCTACTTTCGATGTGGTAGCGGTTCGGTATCAACACGGTTTCAAACTGATAGCAGTTGCAAACTAATAGCACCATGAAAGTGTTCTGATATTAGAATGCCATGCTATCGCTGTAGATGCAACGTGCATCCGTAGTGATATCACTTGGTGGTTTCACAGTGATATCAGTGGGGGAGCGCGAGGGGACCACCCCTCGCCGGCCGACCGGAGGGAGGCCGCGCCGGTGGGGGAGGGGCCGCCCGCTGCCGCCCCTCCCGGCCGGTCAGTCGTTGGTGCGGGTCAGCGTGTCCACGAATGTCACGTACTCGGACCCGTCAACGGTGGCGGTGTGGGCGAGGGCGTAGCCTGCGCGGGCGTAGTCCGCGAGTTCCTGCGCCCGGTATCCGATCTGGCGGCTCTTGGCCACGGTGTCGGCGTCGCTCTTCGTAACGCGGTTCTCGATGACTTGGATGCTCTGGCTCATGGGTCTTGTCCCTTCGTTCTCAGGCCGCGACGGGTGCGGGGGTGTCGGTGGTGATCGCGTCCGCGAGGGCGTGCGCGGTGCGGAGGACGTTGGCCGCGGTGGCCTTGATGGTGTCGGTGTCGCAGTTGCTCCATCCGGCGACGTAGCCGACGCTGTAGGCGCTGGAGTCCAGCCCGAGAATCCCGGCGACGATGTAGGCGACGCTCTCGGCTTCGGTTTCCTTGACGCCACGGTGCTCGACGTACTCGGCGTGATCTTCCTCGGCGTGCAGGATGACGTGCGCGGCCTCGTGCAGTGCGGTCTTGGCGGCCTGGGCGGGGGAGAGGTCAGCGTCGATGACGACGCGGTGGCTGTCGTCGGTGGTGGTGTAGCCGTTGGTGGCGCCGGGGATGTTCTCGCGCTCGACGGTCCATCCCTTGCCGGTGAGGTAGTCGACTACGGCGTCGTAGATGCCTGCGGGGTCCTCTCCGGTGAGCTGGTGCGCGATGTCGCTGGGGTCGCCTGCCTCGGGGTCGATGAGGTCGGTCTGGCTCATGTCGAACACGGACACGGGGAAGAACCGCACGCGGCGCTGTTCTTCTTCTTCGCCGGTCTGCTCGTTCTCGACCGTCTCGCGGATGTCGCGGCCGCCGAAGATGCGGATTCCGCGTTCACCCTTGCGCACCTGGCGGTTGAGGCTCTGCCATGTCCGGTATCCGGCGACGTGGGTGGCCTCGGGGCTCTGCGCGAAGATCAGCAGCAGGTTTCCCAGGCTGTACCGGTGGAATGCCTGAGCGAACGCGAGGAACCGCGTCCACGTCCCGGAGTCGCGGAGCGCTTCGATCTGCTCAGCGATCGTCGCCTGTAGGGCTTCGGCCTCGGCGCGTCGTTCCTCGGTGCTCTTGCGGGTGGTGACTTTGCGAGTCATGGCTCTCTCCTTTCAACAACCCCTCACGTTTTCTTGCCGTGAAGGCGACTTGTCGCCGCTAGGGAGTGCCGGGTGGAGTGCAACCCGTGAGGGCGGTGGAGGAGAGAAGTTCGGCGCGATGGGAGGGAGCGCAGCGACCGCGTGCCGCAGTTGTCGGGGGAGCCGGCGGCGTAGCCGCTTGCGCGGAGGGCGGCCGACCGTATGCTGCCGAAGGCTTCACGGCAAGAAAATGGGCCCGTCAGGGCCGTGCTGCCCGGCCTGTGGCCGGTCCGATTGATGCGTCGAGCTGGTGTGCTGGCGATCTGCCTGCATTGTGATATCAGTGTGCATTCATGCGGTGGGGGAGCGCGAGGGGGACGGCCCCCTCGCCGGCGATCGCGGAGCGGGGCCGTCGATGACGGCTATGGGCTGGATTCGGTGACGGTGTAGCCGGGGATCTCGCCGTCTTGCATCGCGTGAACCTCGTCGATCATGTCGTTCATCACGTCGTGCTGGTCGAACGGCGGCAGACCGTCGTCCCAGTGCGCTCCGAACTGTACGTCGGCCCAGAGCGACGCGAGGCGCACGTCGGTGTCTGCGGTGAAGGTGCGCCCTTCGGGGGTGGTCATAGTCAGCATGGGTGTCTCCGGGGGAGTCGGGGAGGGGGCCGGGTCGGCCCCCTCCGGTTGGTTACTCCTCGTCGACGCCGTCGTAGTCCTCGGCGTAGTCGCTCGTGGCGGCATCGGTGACGGTGGTCACGATCTGCTCGACCTCGCTGAGGCCGTAGCCCCATGCGGCGAGCTGGGTGAAGTAGGCCCGGTCGGTGGGGGAGGGGTGCCGCCAGGTCTGCTTGCTGGTGACGTTCTCCACGGCGCCCAGCACCACGGCGAGGGCCACGTGCTGGGCCTTGGCGGGGGTCTGCTCGACGATCGCGGCGAGCTTGTCGGCCTCCCAGTAGCCGCCGCGCTCGATGCCCAGCAGTTCGTGGGCGAGCGTGTTGCCGTCCCGGGTGGCCAGGCTCACGGCCTGACGGTGCAGGGTGAGGCCGGTGGCGATCACTGCGGAGGCGTCTTTGGGGAGCGTTTTGCGCGACAGGAACGTGGTGATCCATTCGCGTCGGACGACCTCGGCCGATGCCCACGCCTTGTTGTTGGCGATGAGGGTTCGGCGTTCGGCCTTCTGCTCGTCGGTCATCGGCCCGCTAGTGCTGCCGGAGCCGGTGGCCTTGCGGAATCCGGCGGCTTTGGGGTCGCGGAGGTAGTAGGTCACGTCGGCGTTGCCGGTGATGTAGACCCGCACGAACGCGGCGCGGCCTTCGACGTTCTCGATGTCCTCGACGGTGGCCTGCTCGCCTTCGCCAGTGACGAGTTCGCTGAGCCGGGTGTAGTCGGTTTCGTAGTAGCCACGGTCGCGGTCGAGGACTTCGAAGCCGCGGGCGGTCAGGTCTGCCTCGGTGTCGGCCTTGACCTTCGCGCGTGCCCGGTCGTCTCTGGCGCGCTGTGCCGCGTGGGCGAACTGCGCCGGGTCGTGGGTGGCCACGTCGATCAGCTGGCCGCGGGCCTCGGCGTCGTCGTCGAATTCGATCAGCACGGCGGCCTGGTCGAGGGTCAGCGAGTGCTCGTGGATCGCGGAGGCGGCGGTGGCGTTCTCGGCCACGACGAGGGCGGTCTTGACCTCTTTGGGCTTGGTGCCGGTGCGCTTGGCGATCGCGGTGACGCTCATGCCCTCGAACGCGAGTTGCTGGAACGCGGCCGCGCGGTCGCCGTCGGTGAGGGCTTCGCGCTGGTCGTTCTCGACCATCTGCTGAATGATGCGCTCCGCCGTGGCCTCGTCGGCGTCGACGATGTACACGGGAATCGTCGTGACCGCTGCCTCTCGGGCTGCGAGGGTGCGGCGCTGTCCGGCTCGTACGAGGACGTTGCCCTGCTCATCGCGGCGTGCCAGGACGGGGGTGAGTACCCCGTTTTCTCGGACGCTCTGCACGAACGCGGCCGTCAGCGGTGCGCTGGGCCGCACGTTGGCCTCGATGACGAGGGACTGCGGGTCGATGTGCTCGACGGTTCCGGTCTGGGTAGTGGTGTCAGGCATGATCTGTTTTCTCTCCCGATCAACTGTTTTGTTCGCCTGTCTGGCAAGAGGATCGTTTGAGAGCGGAGCGGCGAGAGTGCCGGGTCGTGGAATACCGGACTGAGCGCAGCGAGGGAGGATATGCCGCGAAAGCCCGGCACGGCAGCCGTGGAGCGAACTACGATTCGGCGGCCAGGCAGACGGACAACAGACAAGCTGCGGCCGCGTAGCGGCTCCGCCTATCGGTGCAGCTCATGCGCCGATCGCGCTCGAGCGTGGTTCTACGCCGCGGCGAGAGCTGTGGCGGGGGAGAGGATGCCGGCGTCGACGAGTCGGAGCGCTTCTTTGTGGTCGGCACGACCGTCTGGGCCTCGCGGGTAGCGCGAGTAGTCGGGACGATCGTTCTGGGCGAACAGAGCGACGCCGGAGGGGGCTCGCCGGCCTCGGCGCTTCTTGTTCGGCTTCCGCATCCAGGTCAGCTCGGCGTTCCACCATTCCCACCGGCCGCGCTCGACGCCGTAGCGTGCTCGGCGGGCCTCCAGGTAACCGGCGACGTCGAGGGCGTCGGCGGCGGTATCGAGGGCCGTGGTGTCGCCGCGGCTCCAGCCTGCACCGCCGCGGCGTGCCAGACGGTGGAACCGGAGGCGGTGCAGCGCGGTACGGATGCGTTCGGCGTCCAGGCCGGTCCGGTGCACCAGGTCGTCGATCGTGGTCGCGGCCGCTTCCGGCAGATGCTTGAACACCAGGCCTGCGGTGCGGCCCAGGCTGCGCGGCGCGGCGAACGTATCGTGCGTGAGCGGTTGGAGCTCAGCGGTCAGTCGGGTGATCCAGTAGCCGGCGTTGAGGGGGTGGCGGGTGGGGGCGGGGCGTGCAGGCACTTGTGTCCGGTTACGGTGCTCCGGGTCTGTGGAGAACCGTTCGGAGAGTCGGTACCGCTGCCCGTGAGGGGCCTCGGGCTCTCCGACGCGGATGAACCATGCGGACTCCGGGTCGTCGTCGACGAGCGGGCGGGTGAGGGCCTGGAGGGCGGTGTGGACGGTGGTGCGGCCGTAGCCGGTGTCGGCCGACAGTCGGCGTATGTCGGCTTCGACGATCAGCTGCGCGGACTGGGCGATGTAGAGGCAGAGGGCATCGAGGACGGCGCGGGTGCTGTGCGTCCCTGTGCTGCGGCGTGCGGCTGATGATGCCCGGTCCGCGCCCCAGAGGCCCGGCATGGCGTCTGCGCGCTCCTGAGCGCGTTCTACGGCCGCTAGGGCGGTATTCGCGCGGGCGAGGTAGTTGGTGTCGTCGCCGGTGCCGTTGAGCGGGTGAGCAGCGACGTAGCGGACGGCGTTGTTCCACGCGGCGTCGAGGGCGCGGATACGGCCCCGCTCGGTGCGGGGGATGCGATCGCGGCCGGTGCGGCCGCGGAGGGTGCGGACGTGCTCGAACGCGGGCGCGTCGACGACGGCCAGGACGTCCGCGTAGCGCCAGCGGGAGTGTGCACAGCCGGCGAGGACGGCGGCAAGGGTGTAGGACGTGTCCTCCCCGGGGGAGCCGTTGAGCATCGCGTCGACGCGGGCCGTGAGCGGGCGTCTGGGGCCGGCGATGTACGGGTGGCCGTCGTCGTCGACGGCCATGCCGCGCAGCAGGCCCGTTGTGGGCGACGGCAGCTCGGCGCCCGCGTCGACGAGGAACGCCGTGAGGTCGGTGATCGCGTCGAGGGGGACGGTGCAGCTGGTGAGGGCTGTGAGCGGCCCTTGGGCCACGGATACACCGCCGAGGCGGTGGGGGGCTCCGGGCGGCCGCACACAGCCGGTGGCGGGGTTGGTCAGGGGAGTGGGGTCGAGGGAGGGGAGCAGCTGCGTGGCGAGGAGTGCGAGATCTCGCACGAGGTCGGCGTCGGCGGATTCGGCCATGCCGATCCAGACGTGGCGGCCGCCGGTGGGGCCGGAGGCGCAGACCAGGTGGGGGACGTTCAGCTCGTCGAGCCAGTGCGAGAGTCGTCCGGCGTCGTAGGGGGCGTTGCCGCGGGAGCTGTCGAAGTCGAAGCAGAGGTAGGTGTAGCGGCGGTCCTCGCCGGCGAGGTACATCGCCCACGGGGTGCGGGGGGGTAGCTCGTTCACCGAGCATTGGTGGTCGTACTCGTTCAGGACCTCACCGGAGGCGAGCTGCGCGGCCGCGCGCACGTGCTCCCGGGGGCTGAGGGCGCGCGTGAGGACCCACGCGGATGCCAGGTCAGGCTCCGACACGCGGGGATCGCTAAAGGAAATGCTGGCGCTAGTGCTAGCGCTTGGTATAGTCAGTCGCAACTCCTTCTGGGAACGACGAAGCCTCCGGCTTCACCGGCTCGGATGGTGTTGATTAGCTCGGAGTCGCAAGTTTGGCGACGGGAGACTCGGAGCTACGAATCCTTGAGGGGCCCGCCGGTAACGGCGGGCTCTTTCGTTTATGCGGCGGCTGTGGTGGCCTCCTGCGGAATGTCGAGCTGATTCGCGCGATCGCGCGACGGGCGGTCGACAAGCGGCATAGCGCCGTTCTCATCGACGAGCTTGGTGATGAGCGCCTCCAGGTAGTACGACATCGTGACCCCGGACGCCTCAGCGGCCTCTCGGACATCGTCGCGCACGGTTGGCGACACGCGGCCTTGGAGAAGGACCGTGGGCGCGTCATTGGCGCGCCGCGCGCGCCGACCGAACTCACTCATGAGTCCATGCTGGCGAGAGTATGCATAATGCTCGGGACCGCCGCGGCGTGTCGGGGCTATTCATTGTCGCCAGCGCTAGGGGAGGGCCGCTGGTTGCTGGTTTCGTCGAGACGTTCGCGGAGCTGCCACTTGTGGACGATCCAGCGGCCGCCGACGAAGGAGCCGGGGATGTGGCCCTGTTCGAGCCAGATGTAGATGGTGCCCTTGTACTTCACGCGGAACAGCTGCATGAGGTCGCGGTAGTTCAGCTCGTCCGGGTAGTCAGCGAGCACGTCGACGGGCTCGCTGGTGCGTGGCCGGTTGCTGGTGGCCGCGAGCCAGGCGCGAATCTCGGACTTGAAGATGATCCAGGAGTCAGCGATGCGGTGGCCGGGGATCGTTCCGTCGCGCAGGCGCGCTCGGACCGCCGGCGCACCTGTGCGAATGATCTTGGCCACGTCCGCGGTGGTCAGCGTGTCGGGGAATTGTGACCAGTAGTCCTCTTCGCTCACCGGTTCGAGGGTTTCATGTGTGCTCCGTTCGGGTTCGGAGTGTTGTTCACCTGAGGAATTGCCGCGCGAGCTGTCAAAGACGACTCCCGGGTCGTTCCCAGTATCCCGCGGGTGTCCAGTCATCACAGGTTCACCTCCGGGCCATGTTCGTCAACGGAGACGGTCAGGCGCACGTCGCCGAGCACGGCGACGTCCTGGTCGTGCAGCTGGAAGGGCTGCCAGGGTGTTAGATCGACGGGCGCAGCGCCCGGGCGTTCGATCGTGGTGCCGTTCGAGGAGGCGCGATCGGTGGCCCAGAGTGCCCCGTCGTGCCATTCGATGCGCAGATGGGTGCGAGAGAGCATGCGCGACTCGTCGTCGACGGTGACCATCAGGTCGACGTTCTCGCCGGCGTCGCCAGCTGGATTGCGGCCGATGAGGGCGGCGCCGAGGACGTGCGCGATGTCGCCTGTGCTGAATCGCAGGATCGCGACGGGCGGCTGCGGTTCTTGCTCCGATCGTCGAGTGAGACGGGTTCGCTCCAGCTCGACGTCGCCTGCTGGCTCGGGCGCGGGGGGAGGTGCGATCGGAGCGAACGCGCGCAACGGCGGCCGGAAGTACGCCGGCGCCGGTGTGGTGGCCGGTGGCGGGTCTACCGGGCGGTGTTCGGGGGGCGGCGAGCCCTGGGCTGCGGGCACAGTAACGGTCTGTTTGCGCGGCCGGGCTGCTTTCTGGGGAGCTGCCGCAAGGTCGGTGACCGTCCCGGTGGGGTGGACGGCGACGAGCCACTGTCCGTCTGGGTCGGTGATCTGCGTGCGCACGGGGCGGTGCAGCTCGGCCGCGACCGCGGCCGCGTAAGCGGTGACCGCGCGGCGGGTGACCTCGCTCGGGGCGGGGTCGAAGTGTTCGTGCCGTCCTGCGACGTTGACGTGGGCGCTGCCGTCGACGGCGACGTCGACGTAGACGACGGGGTAGGCGGGGATGGGGGCGGTGCTCATTCAGGGCCTCCGGCACGAATCCGGCTGGCACAGCTCCATACCGAACGCCTGGTAGAACTCTTCCGGGTTGACGAAGCCGTAAGAGTTGGACGGGCCGCCCAGGTCCTCGCCGGCTTTCAGGCTGGCGATCGCGGGGTCGGTGGTGCCGTCTTTGTTGATACGGAGGTCCAGGTGGCATCCGCCTGATGGGCCTTCGTTGCCGGTGAGCGCGATCGGCTGCCCAGCGGTCACGGTGTCGCCTACGGCGACGGAGATATCGGAGAGCTTCATGTGCAGGTATGACGCGCTCCACCCGTCCGGTGATTTGATCGTGAGTTGGATACCGCCGATGTAGGTCACGGTGCCGTCGCTGATGGAGTAGATCTGGTCGAGGCAGTTGTTCGGCCAGTGCTGGAGGTCGACGGCGGGGTGCCATGTGGAGGCGCCGGGAATGTCGATGACGCGGGGACCGTAGTCGTCGGTCATGTTGAAGCCGGGCCCGAGCGGGTACACGATCTTTCCGTTGCCGCTGCAACCGCCGCCGCTCGCGCCGTCGCCGGCGATCGCGGTGACGACCTGGTTGGCGGCGTCGAAGAACTTCTCGTAGTGGTACGGGTCGGCGTTCCGCTGCACCTTGTGGGCGGCGATCGTCGGTTCGAGGCTCTGCCAGTCGGGGACGGCGGCGAGGCGCGTGAAGAACTGCGTCGCCGCGTAGGTGGGGTCCATCACCTGGTCGCGGGTGCCCCAGCTGCCCAAGCACCACTGCTGCTGGAACAGGCCGAGCGAGCACGTGGGTGTGCCGTCCGGGTTGGTGACGCCGTTGATGTCGTCGCCGTAGCCGATGTTGCGCAGCGAGCTTTCGCCCATCGCCGTCATGACGCCGATGACCTGCGCCTGGCGGTCTAGGCCGAGCGGGACGGCGGCGTTCATGATGAGCGCGGCGTTGGTCAGCTGCTCCCCGGAGTAGCCGGCGACGGGCTCGGTGGGTACCTTTTCGGGGTCCACGGTGCCGGCGCCGCCGGCGCATGCGGCCGCGGACCCGGCTCCGGTCATGAACAGGAGCACGAGGGCGAAGATGCTGGCCACGACGACGAGCGGCGTGGCCACGATGAGCGCGCCGGCTGCGGACTTTCCTTCTGGCATGCGGTTATCCCTCTGCCGGGCGAATCCGATCGGCCAGCCACGGCGCGTCAGGGCTCGGCCGGCTCAGGCTCACGTTGTAGGGGCCCGCGTCGGTGGGGACCTGGACGATGAGCGCGACTTCTGTCGACGCCGGCAGGATGGTGCCGGTGCCGGTGACCTGGCGGACGGGCACGCGCGCCGGGTCGGTGTCCTCATAGGCGGCGGCGCCGGCCTGGGTGAGGTACGGGTAGAGGCCGTTGATCCACTCGTCGTAGCTCAGGTCAGGGCGCGCGAACGCCGTGACGGCCTTCTCTGCGGTGTCGATCGCGGCGGCTTGGCTGTCTGTGCCCGCTTCGGGGACGGGATCAGCGGTGGCGCCCATGTCGACGGGCGGTGTGGGGTTGGCGGGGCTCGTCGACGTGACGGTGGGCGAGCTGCTGGGCGAGGGCGGCGGGCCGGGATCGTTGCTGTTGACGCACCCGGCCAGGGCGAGGGCGGCCACGAGGGGGATCGCGGCCGCGGCTGCGCGGTTCATAGTCCGTCCGCCACGGTGGCCGTCACCTGGAGCCATGCCTCGCGCGTCTCGGCGGTCAGCGCGTCGAAGTTGAGCGTGCCGCCGTCGACGAGCGCGGGGTCGTGCGGCACGTCCAGCACGGCACGGGTGAGGCTGTTGAAGTGGCTGTGCAGTCGGGTGTGCAGTTGGGGGTCGGGGACCTTCGTGGGTGACGCGAGGACGGTGACCGCCTCGCGGATCTTCGCCTCGTGGCCTTTCTCGTAGAGTCCGTCGACGAGCCATGCCGCTGACGCTGCGGTGTCCTCGCGGAGGGTCGAGACGATTACGAGCTGGTCGGCGGCGGCCACTGCGGCCTCCCAGTTCGAGGCGCGCATGTTGTTTCCGGTGTCGACGACGATCACGCGGTAGAAGCGGCTCAGCGTGGCGTGCAGCTCGTTGAATGCGCGTGCGTCGATGGTGCTCGAGGCGGCCGCGTCTTCGTCGGAGGCCAGGACGTCGAACTGGGTCGACCCTTGCGACCTGGTGTAGTTGTCCAGGTCGCCAACCTTCGCGTTGCGGACGTCGTTGAAGCGATCGAGGTCGCGGAGTAGATCGACGGCGGTGTTCTGATGCCGTGCGGGCTGGGCTCGCCAGCCGAGCGTGCCGCGGGTCTCGTTGTTGTCCCAGGCGAGCGTGGAGCCGCCCCGGTGGGTGCCGAACGTCGCGGCCAGGAGAAGCGTGGCGGTTGTCTTGTGCGCGCCGCCCTTCGGGTTGATTACGACGACGGTCCTCGGTCCGCGGAGGGAGCGCTGTACGCGCTCGATCGCGGAGCGGTGAGATAGCTCGAACTCGCTCGGTCGTGGCGATACGAGCCCGCCGGTGAGGCGGCGGACGGTTCCTTGCCAGCCCATCGTTGCGGGCCCAAGGGGTGCGGGCGGGCGCGACTGCAGGAGGTCGTCGAGTGTGGGCCGCCTGGCTTCTGCGCGCGTCATCGGCTGCGGAGTCGCTGCGGGGGTCGGTGCGGCCGATGCAGGCGCAGCGCCCGTGGGCTCCTCGACGGCCGCGGGCAGCGTGGGCGGCACCGCGGCGGTTTCGTCGAGGAGGGAGAGGGGTTCCATCCGGCCGTCCGGGTGCACGGCGAACTGTTGTTCGCCGAGCGCATCCCGTGTGGTCAGTCGCACGGGGCGGTGCAGCTCCATCGCGGTCGCGGTGACGAGCGCGTGGATCTCTTTGCGCACGCCCTGTTCGTCCGGCCCGGCCACGGGTGTCGTCCGACCGTCGATGCTGACGGTCCCGCCGGTCGGTGTCTCCACGACAGCGACGATCCGGGGGTAGGTGGCCACAGTGTCAGCCATGATGCGCCTCTCTGATCTGGGTGGAGCTCAATGATCGGTCGTTGTGGTGCGCGAGGAGATACACGCGCAGCTGGTTGCGGTCGATGCGCCAGCTCTTGCCGAGCTTCACCCCCGGCATCCGCCCGGCGGGGTGCGTCGCAGTGAGCAGGGCACGCACGTTCGACTCTTCGATGTTGAGTGCCTGCGCGACGTCGCGCACGCTCATCATCTGCCCGTAGTCGCGGAGCAGCGAGTCGGGCCACTCCGCTGTCGGTGAGGTCACGTTCACAAGGTCAGCGTATCGTGATATTGGGGTGTTTCGAATAATAATCGACCGTTCCCACGCATTCTGGGTAGGATTACGTCACCTGGCCGCCCCCCGCACATGGGGGTGGACAAGTGAAGCACTTGACGGAGGTCGGACGGAGTATGGGTGTTGAAGTTTCCTTTCAGAGCGGAGCGAGCATGACCAACGCAAACCCCTGGCTCACCGGCCCCGAGCAGTCGCCGGAGCCAGAGCCGGAGGCGGCTCCCGCCGCCACGCGGCGTCAGGCCCGCACCGGGCCGTCCACCCCTCAGGCTGGTGTTCCGACCCCGGACACGGCCGACCGTTTGCCGCGGTGGTCGCAAGCGTGGCCGGCGACGGTGTGGTGGTTGGGGGTGCACGGGGGTGCCGGTGAATCGACCCTCGCGACCCTCGCCGCGGGCAGCCGCCCCGCGCAGCACGGCTGGCCCGTGGCCGAGACCCCCGGCACCCCGAGTCGCGTCGCTCTCGTCGCACGGACGAGTTGGAGCGGCCTGACCGCTGCCCAGCGTGCCGCGACCGAGTGGGCGTCGGGAGTGTTGGGCGAATCCGTGCAGCTGGTCGGCCTGGTGTTGATCCCCGATGCACCGGGTCGCCTTCCGAAGCCGCTGCGCGACCTTCAGCACGTCATCGCCGGCGGCGTTCCGCGCGTGTGGACGCTGCCGTGGGTGGACGCCTGGCGGCTCGGCCCCGTTGATCCTTCTGTCCCTGTCCCTAAAGAGTTCCGTGCCCTGCTGGCGGATCTGCAACTGTCTCCGAGCGGCCCCGCTCACAACTGAAAGGAAGAACCATGTCGCTCCAGCTTCTTGCAGCCGACGTCGTCAACGTCATCGCCGCCCTGCCCGACCCCGACCCGGTGGCCCCTCCCGGGTTCGAGGCGGTCGGCACGATCCTTGGCTGGGC
Source organism: Microbacterium canaveralium (assembly GCF_047238045.1). Classification (NCBI taxonomy): domain Bacteria; kingdom Bacillati; phylum Actinomycetota; class Actinomycetes; order Micrococcales; family Microbacteriaceae; genus Microbacterium; species Microbacterium canaveralium. The sequence continues at coordinate 33,152 of NZ_JBDFMA010000005.1, forward strand.
CAAGTGGGTCGGCCTCATCGCCGCGATCCTGGCTCTGATCGCAGTTGCCGTGATGTTCATGTTCAACTCCCGCCGCGGCGAGGGCGGCGAGCACGTCAAGACGTTCGTGGCGATCCTCGTCGGCGTCATGGTCATTGGCGCTGCCACCGCTCTCGTCGGCTTCATCTCCGGCTCCTGACCACTGAGGAGGGACTGACATATGAGCACCGCTGACTCGCAAAGCCCTTTCCGAAGTAGAGGGTTCATCGTCGCCGCGATCGTGGTCGGGGCGATTGTCCTGGCCGCGATCGTCGTACTCGTCACGTCCCTCCTCGGCGGAGGGAACAACAACGCCGATCCCACACCCGCGCCCACCACGTCGGCGTCGACCGATCCGGGCTCGGCCGACCCGAGCGTGTGCGGCCTGGAAGGGTTCGAGGAGACAAGCTCTCTCACCGCCGCTCCCGAGAACGAGTGGGAGCTGGTGGGCACTGTGGCCGCGCCCACCGACGCAAGCGGCGCAGGGCCAGGTACCGTCGACGAAGGTTTCCGTTCGTGCTACGCGCACACGGCAGAGGGCTCACTGTTCGCCGCGGTCAACTATGTGGCTCTCGCCTCCGACAGCCGGAACGTTCCTCGTCTCCCCGAGCTGGTCGAGCCTGGTCCGGGCCGCGACGCGGCGCTAGCCGCCGGCGGCGGCGGAGGGTCGTCGAGCACGAGAGTCCAGGTCGCCGGCTTCAAGATCAACTCGTACAGCGCAGATGAGGCGGTCGTTGACATCGCTTGGACTGTCACGTCGTCGGGTAGTGCCCTCGTAAGCATGCCGGTTGTTCTGCACTGGGTCGACGGCGATTGGAAGATCGTGCTCGACGACAACGGGCAACCTCCATTTGCCGCCTCACCGCTTGAGAATCTGGGCGGGTACATTCCCTGGGCGGGGGTCTAAAGATGGCTGCCGCCGACGAGGGCTGCAACTGGCTCACCGATCCCTTCGGGTGCATCCAGCAAGGGGTTGGCGACGTTGTGTCGCAGGCGTCGAACGATGCGATTCAAGAGTTGACGAACCGGGTTATGGAGGGCTTCGGCAAGGCGATCGCGAGCATGGGCAGCATGTGGGTCGCGGTGCCGACGCCGATTCTGACGGCCGGTGACGGGTCGACGACGGGCGGGGGAACGCCGCCCGGTAGCGAGGCGTTCACGACGATCCTCAACTACGTCACCTACATCGGCCTGGCGATCGCGGTTCTCTCGCTCATCGCTCTCGGCGCGCTGATCGCGCTGCGGATGCGGCGCGGTGAGGGGATGCGGAACCTGGGCGCGCTCGGTGTCGTGTTCATCGCCGTCATGCTGATTTCGGGTGCCTCCGCGCTCGTCGGCGGCATCCTCAGCTCGAGCGCACCTGGTGGCTCATCGTCGGCGGTCGGCTTCCTCCAGAACTCGCTGTGGTTCTACGTCGGCGGCCTCGCGGTGCTCTCCGTGATCGTCGGCGGCATCCGCATGGCGTGGGAGCAGCGCGCGCAGCCGGGCAAGGATCTCATTCAGTCGCTCCTGACGCTCATCGTCGTCTCGGGTGCGGGTCTGGCGATCCTCACCCTCGCGGTTACTGCGGCGGATTCGTTCTCCGTGTGGGTGCTGAACAACGCGACGGACTGCGACGTGTCAGCGGGCGGTGAATCGCAGTGCTTCGGGACGAACGTCGCGGCCATGATCGCGCTCAGCACGTCCTCGCCTATCGGGCTGATCGGCGTGCTGATCCTCGGTGCGATCGCGTTGCTGATGGTGTTCGTCCAGGTCGCGCTCATGGTCGTGCGCGGCGGGCTCCTCGTGATCCTCGCCGGGGTTCTGCCGCTGGCCGCGAGCTTTACCAACACGCAGATGGGCAAGCAGTGGTTCGGTCGCATCGTCGGCTGGACGATCGCGTTCATTCTCTACAAGCCCGCCGCTGCGCTGATCTACGCGGCGGCGTTCCAACTCGTCGGAACCGATGCCTTCCAGGACGACGGCGGCGGGCTGTGGTCGATCCTGACCGGCCTCGCACTGATGCTCATGGCTCTCATCGCCCTCCCGGCCCTGCTGCGCTTCGTCGCTCCGATGACGAGTGCCGTTGCCGGCGGCGGCATGTCGGGGATGGCTGTTGCGGGCGCGGCCGGGGCGGTCGGCGGCGAAATGGCTACTGGCGCGATCCGGCGTTCTTCCGGCTCGGGCGGCGGAGCCTCCTACGCGGGCGGCGGTAGTGGTGGGGGCGCGTCGTCGGCGCCCAGCGGCGCCAGCTCTGCCGGCGGCGGCGCGGCCGCGACCGCGAGCCGTGCGGCCCCTGCCGGGGCAGGAGCAGGCGCCGGGGGCGCTGCTGCTGCCGGTGGTGGTGCCGCTGCGGGCGGCGCGGCCGCTGGTGGCGCAGCTGCGGGTGGCGGAGCAGCTGCCGCGGGTGGTGCTGCCGCGGCAGGCCCGGCGGCTCCGGTGGTTCTCGGCGCGAAGCTCGCCGCGGACGTGGCCAAGGGTGCCGCGAACACGGCCAAGGGGGCTGTGCAGTCCGCGACAGATGACTCAGCTGGCGGCCCGAGCGGGTCGCAGTAGGCGGGGAGGGTTCTCATGACGATCACGACGGCAACCGAGACGAACGACAACGCGCCGCGCAGTTACGGCAACTGGACGAAACCGAAGACCGCCGGCCTGCTGGGCCTGAGCGCGCTCGGCACCGCGATCCTGTTCGTCGGCGCCGGATTCGCGGTGCTGGTGACGATGTTCTCGAACATTGTCAACGGCGTCATCACGGGCGTCATCTTCGGCTTGTTCCTGCTGACGGTGGCGGCCAAAGACAAGCACGGACAAAGCCTGCTGATGCGGGCCACAACGAGGGCGGGATGGATGTTCACCAAAGCGAAGGGCACGCACATCTACCGCTCTGGCCCGTTGGGCCGGGCGGAGTGGGGAACGGTGCAGCTGCCGGGTTTGGCGGCGGGCTCCCGGCTCACCGAGTGGCGGGATTCCTACAATCGCCCGTTTGCGCTGGTCCAGGTGCCGGCGACGTCGCACTACACCGTCGTCATCGGCACGGAACCGGACGGCGCGGCGCTTGTCGACCGTGAGCAGATCGACGCCTGGGTGGCCGAGTGGGGGATGTGGTTGGCCAGCCTGGGTGATGAGCCCGGCATCGAGGCCGTGTCGGTCACGATCGAGACCGCTCCCGACACCGGCACGCGGCTACGCCGCGAGGTCACGAGCCGCATCGACGACAACGCGCCGGAGTTCGCCAAGCGGCTCCTGGGCGACCTGGTGGACCGTTATCCGGCCGGTTCCGCGACGATCAAGGCCTACGTCGCGATCACCTTCCACGCCGCGGCCCGCACCGGCGGCCGCAAGCGCACCCCGGATGAGATGGGGCGCGAGCTGGCGTCCCGGCTGCCCGGCATCACGCAGGGCCTCACCGCGACCGGCGCGGGCACGTCTCGCCCGCTGAGCGCACAACAGCTGTGCGAGGTCATCCGCATCGCCTACGACCCGGCGGCGGCGCGGCTGATCGACGAGGCGAACGCCGCCGGCGAGCCGCCGGAGCTGTATTGGCCGGAAGTGGGCCCGACCGCGCATCAGGCCGGGTGGGACACCTACCGGCACGACTCGGCTCTGTCCGTGACGTGGATGATGAGCGGCGCGCCCCGCGGGAACGTGCCCTCCAGCGTCCTGTCACGGCTGCTGGCACCGCACCGCGACGTCGCCCGCAAGCGGATCACACTGCTGTACCGTCCGATCGACGCGGCTAAGGCGGCCGCAATCGTCGAGTCTGATGTGCGCGCGGCGAGCTTCAACCTCACGACGTCGAACAAGCCGACCGCCCGCAACATGACCGCGGCCCGGGCCGCTATGGCCACCGCGGCGGAGGAAGCCGGCGGCGCCGGCTTGGTGCAGTTCGGCATGCTCATCACCGCCACGGTGCTCGATGCCTCTCAGGAGGCGGACGCGAAAGCGGCGATCGACAACCTGTCCGCGACGGCGCGGCTCCGGCTGCGGCTGGTGCACGGCTCACAGGATTCCGCGTTCGCTGCGGCGCTCCCGTTGGGCCTGGTTCTGCCCAAGCATCTGCGGGTGCCTGGCGAGGTTAGGGAGCAGCTGTAATGCCCGCGATCGACGAGAGCCGGCGCCGCCGGTCACAGAAGCGCAAGCCGCGCGAACTGCCTACCGCGAAGGCCGCGCGCCCGGAGAAGGAGAAGAAGCCCGAGATTCGTCGGCCAGGCCCTCGCGGGTGGCTCGGTCGCGGCCGCGGTGAGGCCAGCGTGGTCCAGCCCGTCGACGAGTGGCGTGGCACCACCGTTCAGGTCTGTGGGCTGCATCCGTTCTCGGTCGGTACCGGCACGCCCATGATCGGCGTGCCGATGGGCCTCCAGCTGTTCACCGGCGCGACGGTGTGCGCCGACCCGATCAGCTGGTTCCAGGACGCCGACCTCATCTCGAACCCCTCGGTGTTCATCCTCGGCCTGCCCGGCCTGGGGAAGTCGACCTACACCCGCCGCACCGCGGCGGGGCTGGCCGGCCTCGGTACCCTCCCGCTGGTGCTGGGTGATCTGAAACCCGACTACGTGGACATGATCCGCGCGCTCGGTGGCCAGGTGATCACCCTCGGCCGCGGCCGTGGGCACCTGAACATCCTCGACCCCGGCGAGGCGTTCGAAGCCGCCGAGCGGCTGCGCGAGGCCGGGAAGGAGAAGGAGCGCGCCCAGGTCCTCGCGGACGCCCACGGCCGCCGGCACACGATGGTGTCGGCGCTGCTGACGATCCTCCGCAAGGAGCCTCCGACCGACCGGGAAGAGTCGATCATCGACCGCGCCCTGCGGGTGCTCGACGAGCACCACACGGGCGTCCCGGTGCTCGGGGATCTGCTGCGCGTGATCCAGGAGGCTCCTCAGGAGGTCCGCGACGTCGCCCTCGACCGGGGCGACGACACCCGCTACAAGGCGATCACCGAGAATCTGGAGGCGTCTCTGATCAGCCTCACGTCCGGCGGTCGCCTCGGTGAGACGTTCGCGCACGCCACCGACGTGCCGATGATGCGCGACCGGCCGGTTGTGTACGACGTGTCCTCGATCGACGACTCCGACACCGACATGCAGGCCGCAATCCTGCTGGCCTGCTGGTCGGCCGGATTCGGCACCGTGAACGTCGCGAACGCACTGGCCGATGCTGGCCTGGAGCCCCGCCGGCACTACTTCGTCATCCTCGACGAGCTGTGGCGGGCGCTTCGTGCCGGTCGCGGCATGGTCGATCGCGTCGATGCCCTGACACGCCTGAACCGTCAGCGCGGCGTCGGCCTGGCGATGATTTCTCACACGATGAGCGATCTTCTGGCGCTGCCTTCCGATGAGGACCGGATGAAGGCGCGCGGCTTCGTCGAACGCGCCGGCATGGTCGTGTGCGGAGGGCTCCCCGGCGCCGAAATGCACATGCTGACCAGCGCTGTTCCGCTCTCGCGCGCCGAGCAGGAACTTCTCACGTCCTGGCAGGACCCCGGCACCTGGGACTCGGGACCGGGCTCAGAACCGCCAGGCCGCGGGAAGTTCCTCATCAAGGTCGGCGGCCACCCCGGCATTCCGATCAAGGTCGAGCTGGTCGAGGCCGAACGCGCTATCAACGACACCAACAAGCTCTGGCACGCCACCACGGCGTTCCCTGCCCCGGACGAGTCGAACCCGATGATCGGCCTCGATGATGCGGAGCACGCCGCGCACGAGTTCGCCGTCGAAGTCGACGGCGCGGCGCCCGTCGAGCCTGAGGAGGGCGCAGCGTGAGCGCCACCAACAAGCGCGGGCAGGGCATCGATGGATCGACGATCGCCCTGCTGATCGCGGTCGTCGCTGCGTTCGTGATCCTCGGCAGCGTGTGGGCGGCCGTCGCGCTCGGCTCGCAGTTCGACGGGGTGAATGCGGACCGCACATCTGACCCGTTCGAGGTGTTCTTCGGCGTCATCCGCGGCACGGTGACCTGGCCGGCATCCGCCACCTGGATCCTCGTGGGGATTCTCGCCGTCATCACGGCCTTGGCCGTGCTGGTCGGCGTCTCGATCGCGCGAGCTCGCCGGCGTCGCAGCGCGGTCGACTCCGCCGCGATGCACATGGGCAAGGGCAAGCAGCTGCGCTCACTGTCGGCCACAGGCGCCCGTCAGACCGCGCAGCGGCTCGGCGTGCAGAACTGGGTCGGTGTGCTCGTAGGGATCACCGTGGCGGGCCGGCAGCGCATCTACGCCTCCCCGGAGGACATGCTGACGCTCATCGCCGGCCCTCGGGTCGGCAAGTCCACCGCCTACGTCATCCCCGCGATCGCGGATGCGCCCGGCGCGGTGCTCACCACGTCGAACAAGCGCGACGTGCTCGACGCGACGCGCGAGCTGCGCGCGTCGAAGGGCCGCGTGTGGGCGTTTGATCCTCAGAGCATCGCTTTGGAGTCGCCCACCTGGTGGTGGAATCCGCTCAGCTACGTCACTGACGACGTGAAAGCCGCGAAGCTCGCGGCTCATTTCGCGTCCGGCTCGCGCGCAGGCGACAGCCGCGGAGACGCCTATTTCGACAACGCCGGCCAGGATCTTCTCGCCGGCTTCCTGCTGGCGGCCGCGCTCGAGAACCTGCCGATCACCACGGCGTTCACCTGGACGACCACACCGGGAGACGACGAGCCGGTGCGCATCCTCCGCCGGCACGGGTACGACCAAATGGCCGACGCCGTGTCGGGGCAGGTCAACGGCGAGTCCCGTCGCCGTGACAGCGTGTACGGCACGGCCGCGCAAATGGCGTCGTGCTTGAAGGTCCGCGCGATCGCGCAGTGGGTCACCCCTCAGGGCGACGGATACGACCCGCGCCCCCAGTTCGACCCGCACGCCTTCGTGCGCAGCACGGACACCCTCTACAGCCTGTCCAAGGAGGGCCGCGGCACCGCCGGCCCGCTGGTCACCGCGCTCACCGCGGCGACGGTGGAGGCCGCGGAAGAGTACGCGACCACCCAGCCGGGCGGGCGTCTCCAGACGCCGATGCTCGGCGTCCTCGACGAGGCTGCGAACGTGTGCCGGTGGCATGACCTCCCCGACCTCTACAGCCACTACGGCTCCCGCGGCATCGTGCTCATGACCATCCTGCAGTCCTGGTCTCAGGGCGTGCAGGTGTGGGGGCGTGACGGCATGCGGAAGCTGTGGAGCGCCTCGAACGTCGCCGTCTACGGCGGCGGGGTGAAGGAACCGGAGTTCCTGAACGAGCTGTCACAGATGATCGGTGACTACGACCGCCGCACCACGTCGACGAGCGTTGGCCGCGGCTCCCGCTCGACCTCGCACGGCATCCAGCGTGAGCGCACCCTGGACATTGCAGACCTCGGCGCGTTGCCCCGCGGCCGTGCCGTGGTGTTTGCCTCGGGAGCGCCCGCGACGCTCGTGGAGACCGTTCCGTGGATGAACGGCCCGCACGCGGCTGCGCTGCGCGCCTCGATTGCCGCGCACGATCCCTCTCACAGCACCGGGGCGCCTGCCGCGCCTCTCCCGGCGCCGCCCAGCGCGTCGACGCCAGCGGCGGATGTGTCGGATGCGTGGATCAACGATGCGACCCGGACGGAGCCGGGCGCGTGAGTGACGTGCTCGATGACTTCCGTGAGGACGACGACTCGGCCGATGTCGACGAGGCGCCAGGCCTCGTGTACGGCTCCGTCGACGAGTTCGTGCGCGAGTACCTGCGCCACATGTACACCCGCCCTGTTGGCGGGGGCAACGCGCGGTACCGCTGGGCGGCGGAGTGGTGGAAGTCTCCCGAAGCGGTCGCCCGCATCGAGGGTCTGTGGCGCGCGTGGGAGCACTTGCGCCAGGACCCCGCGACTGGATCGAGCACCTGGTGGGCAGAGCACGCCGACCACCACATGACGATCCTCCTCAGCCCTGACGGCCCGTTCGCACGGTCGAAAGACACATGCGAGCCGGGCGAACCGCTGCCCTACGCGCCTCCGCCCGCGGGCTGGTTTCCCGACATGCGGGGGTAGTTCCCGCGGTTCTCTTCTCCCCACCCAACAACCGGCCGATTGTGGCCCCTCCGTGGTGGTGTCAAGGGTGCCCGGTCGGGCATCGCTCTGCGACGCTGCGCGCCCTTGACACCGCCGCGTGTAGGGCCGGATCATCAGCTACCGGGTGGGGATGAGAAAGGGCCGCGCATCGCGCGGCCCTTCGGGGTCTGTGATCAGCCGTTGCGGCGGACGATGATGCTGCCCGACCCGTCCCTCTTGTGGATCGTCGCACCGTCGCCCTTGCGGCTGACGACGTAGCGGCCCGTGGCGGCGCTGCGCTCGACGGTGCGGCCGGAGCGGCGGAGGTTCTTCGCTGCCTTCTCGGCCAGCTCCTCCGCGAGCTTCTGCGACTGTTCGCTGTATCCGCTCATCGTTGCCACCACCTCTTGTCCGGTGCTGCGTTCATCGCGTCGTTGATGACGTTGGCCACCCCGATCGCCATTTCATTATCCTCGTCTCTGGCCCACGGCGCATCTATCAACGCCGTCAGGACGGACAAACCCATCTCTGACTCGCCGCGCTTGGTGCTGACGGCCTTCTCGCACGCCCAGGTGAACCGGCCCCACCATTGCGCGAGAGCGTCGGCGTCCTGCTTCTGCCGGCGGTCGCTGCGCGAGTTGTAGAACGCGATCGCCGCGGCGATGCCCGCGCCGATCACGGCGAGGCTGCCGCCGAACCCGGCCGATGTGAGGAACGTGCCCCACCATTGTCCGTCCGGGTAGGGCGGCGGAATGATCAGCCCGGCGATCACCCCGGCCACGGCGCCGATGGTGGCGAACAGCCACCACAGCGCCGGGAGGCGCCGCCGCGGTGCGGCGGGTGCCGGCGGCGGGGTGTCGGTCATCGGGAGAGGCCGCCGCGGTCGCGCTGCTGCGTGAGCCCGGCACGGGCCTTGCGGGGCTTGGGGGTGCGGCCAGTGGGCGTGGTGACCGCCTCGCGGGGGTGCTTGGCGTTGCCGGTGTCCGCGAGGACGCGGCCGCGGACCTCCTGCTCCGACGCGGTGCCTTCCAGCGACCGTGCGAAGGCGTCTCGCCGCTCGGCGCTGTCATACGCCACCGTGCTGCCGTCACGGGCGGCCCGGGCATCCTGAGCGGCGTCAGCGGCCTCTCTCTCGGCCTGTGCGGCGACGTCGGGGTCATCGGCCTCCCATGCGCGGCTGCGTGCGTCGTCGGCGTCCCTGTCCCGGCCCTCGGCGGTAGAGAGGAGGATCTGGCTGGCGGTCAGCTCCTCGCCGGAGCGACGGCGTTCCTCGCGCGCTTCTGCGCGATCGCGCTCCGCTTCTCGGAGCGCCTGAGCGACGGCGGCGGGGTCGGCGCCGGGGCGGTCGACGTCGACGCCGTGGCGGTCGCGGACCTCCCGGCGGATGGTGTCGTGCGCGGCGGCCGCGGTGTCGTCGTGGTCACGCCACGCGGTCGCTGTCTCGTGCACGCCGGCGATGTCCTCGACGCTCGCACGAGTCCACCACTCGGGCTGGTTCACTACCGCGAGCTGGGCACGAGCGGCGCCACGTTCGGCGTCGAAGCGTGCTTGCAGCTCGCGAGCCTCTTGCCGGGCCTCCGCCTCGCGCTGGCGGGACAGCTGTTCGCGCAGCCGGGAGATGCGTTCCCCGAACTGCGAGGCGACTGTCAGGGCGATGCGCAGTGAGTCGTCGAACGTCTCGCCTACGCCGTCTGTGTCATCGGCCATGATCGTTGGTCCCTTCTATTCCCTGCCGTTGCCGTCACGATCGCGTGACGTGTCGGACGTTGAGCGTTTGCGTGGGGTGATCGGGTTGGGTAGCGGCGAGCGTGTGCCGGGAGCGGCGAGGCCGCGCTGCGCCCTGCGCACCGCTTCCTCTTCCGGGGTGAGCGCCGGCGCAGCTGGCTGCGCGGTGTCCTTCGTCGCGATCGCGGGTAGCCGCTCCTGAATCGCGGCGAGTTTGCCGCGCAGCGATTCGGTCATCTGCTCGGCGCGTCGCGCGTCCCCGGCGGCCTTGTGCGCGTCGAGCAACGCGACCGACAGTCGGCCGAGCTGGCGGAACAAGATCGCCTCCGCCGCGGTCCCGCGTCCGGCTGTGGCCGCCTGCAACAGGATCATTGCTGCGCCGGATGCCGAGCCCATCCGCACCGGCTTAGGTGCGGACTGGTGAGCGCGGATGTGTGCGCTGCGGGACAGCTCGCGGGCTGTCTCCGCGAGAGGCCCTGGTGTCGTCTCGACCCGCTGCGACCAGGCCGCGAACGCTCCGGCCGTCTCACGGGCGACGTGGGCCCATGTCGCCCGGTCGGTCGCCGGCACTTCACGCAGACGGGTGCGCAGCTCGCCCAGCTCCCGGCTGTACTGTTCCCACAGCTGCGGGTCCGGGGTGCTTTCCTCCCGGCCCGGCGCGACGGGGCGGTACTGCCACGGGTTCTTGCTCGTGGCGCGCCACTCGTCGACCGCGGTCTGCGCGGTCTGTGGGCTGTCCGGCCACCCCTCGCGCAGCCGCGGGAGGGTCAGGTCGCGAGCGAGGCGGCCGCCGCCGTACCACACGGGACGGTCCTCCCCGGTGGGGCGCAGAGCCACGGAGTAGCCGGCCACGACGTCATCGCGTCCGGCCGCGTAGCGGGGGCGGATCAGCACCCCGCCGCGGCGCATCCGCCGCACGAACTCGCCTTCGTCCAGCGACGCGATCGCTGCGGCGCGCACCGTGCGCTCCAGCCGGTGCGCGTCGACTTCGACGCTTCCTCGGCGGTCGGCGCTCTCGCGTTCGCCCGGCTTGACACCACGCTCACCGATGCCGAGCTGACGGGATTCCAACGGTGTCAGGGAGTGCTCGCGCTCCAGGTCGCGGCACACGTCCTGAGCGCGCTTGAAGTCGTTGTGCGTGGTGGCCTTCGTGCCGTCCTCGCGCACGAGCGACACGGCGATGTGCACGTGATCGTTGCCGTTCTTCGACAGCCCGTGTCGCACGGAAACCCACCGGCATGGGGCTTTTCCTGACTCTTCGGTGAAGCCCATCCGGTCGACGAACTGCTGCGCGATCGTGCCCCACTGCTCATCGCTGAGCTGGCCCTCGTCAGCGTGCAGCGAGAGCGAGCAGTGCCACACGTCCGCGGGTACTCGCTCGGTGTGCAGCTCGCCGGTCTGAGGATCTTCGATCCGCACCTGACGAGTCACGTCGACGCCGTAGGCGAGCCGCGGAGTGTCCAGCGCGATCCCGATTTCGCGTGCCGCCGCTTTGTCCAGAACTGCATACCCGTGGCGCGCCATGATCGCGTGATCGCCCGCGACAAGATGCTGTTCGGTGTGCTCGTTGGCGCGCCCCTCCCCCGCCAGATACGTCATCAGTCCGACGACGCGAGTGCCGCGGGTGATGTTCGGGATCATGCGCCGGCCAGCCTGCGGATCGTCTCGTCGATGCGTGCGCTCAGCCCGCGGTACTCCGCGACCACGGCCTCCGCCTCGGCGGGGAACCGGCCCTCCGTGTTCGCGTACCGGGCGAGCTGGTTGACGTTGTTCGCCACGGTGCCGAGCGTCCGCGCCAGAGCGAACAACTCCGCGATCGTCTGCTTCTGCTCTGTGCTCGTCTCAACGTTGGCGTTCATGCCTGCCTCGACCAGGAACCGCGGCACCGTCACGCCCGCGACAACGGCGCGGGCTCGCAGCTGCGCGTCTTCCTCGGCGTTCGTCTTCACGACATACCGGCCGGCATCCCTCGGGGTGTCAGAGTTCGCGCGCCGCTGACGACCGAACAGTCGCCGCTCGTTCTGCTCCGTCATGTTCTCACCGTCCCTCCGGCCCAGCGCAGCGAACCAGCCTCCTGGCGGGGACCATACGACCAGTATGCACCGGCGACCCCGCCGGGTCCAGACTTAGGGTACCTAAGTCTATAGCTTGCTCTGCCAGCGGCTCCGCCCCGCCCAGAACGCTAGTGGCGGAAGGTCTACCCCGCTAGGGGTCATTCTCTCTCTACTCGACGGACTCGACCACGATTAAGCTGAGTCGCATGAGCGACGCAATCTTGAACCCTGATGAGGGCCGCGTCCGTTTGAGTGGTGGTCTTTCGCTTCGTTGCGATGATCAGCTGTCGTTAGTTTAGGCGGCGGTGATCTCGGGGAGTATCACCGCCTCGTCGATGGTGGGGGTGGTCGCGGTGAGCTCGGTCATGGAGGCTTCGGAGAAGTAGCGGCGGTCGGCGGCTTCCCATTCGTCGTGTTGCTCGACGAGGACGGAGCCGGCCAGGCGGAGCAGGGCGGCGTTGTTCGGGAACACGCCAACGACGTCGGTGCGGCGCTTGATCTCCCGATTGAGGCGTTCCAGCGGGTTCGTGGACCAGATCTGTCGCCAATGCCGGGCGGGGAACGCTTTGAACGCGAGGATGTCGTCACGGGCGTCGGTGAGCATCACGGCGGTCTTGGGGTGGACGCGCTCGATCATGCGCACGACTTCGTCGAACTGGGCATCGATGTGCTCGGCGTCGGGTTGGGCGAAGATCGTGCGGATCACGCTGGCGACCATCTCCTGCCGGCCCTTCGGGAGGGCGGTCAGGACGTTGCGCATGAAGTGGACGCGGCAGCGCTGCCAGGCGGCGCCCTGCAACACGGTCGCTGCGGCCTTCTTCAGTCCGGCGTGGGCGTCGGAGATCACCAGCTTCACCCCGCCCAGACCTCGTGTCTTCAACGAGCGCAGGAACTGCTTCCAGAACTCCTCGGTCTCGCTGTCTCCGACATCGAAGCCCAGCACGACCCGCCGCCCGTCAGCGGCGACGCCGATCGCGACGACGACCGCCTGGGACACGACACGGTGGTCGATGCGGACCTTGCAGTAGGTCGCGTCGAGGAACACGTAGGGGTAGGCGATGTCAGACAGCGAGCGGTCGCGGAACGATGCGACCTCGGCGTCGAGCCCTTGGCAGATGCGGGACACCTCGGACTTCGAGATGCCAGTGTCAGCGCCGAGCGCTTTGACGAGGTCATCGACCTTCCGGGTTGAGACGCCGTGGAGGTAGGCCTCCATCACGACCGCGAACAAGGCTTGGTCGACCCGGCGGCGCCGCTCCAGCAGCGACGGGAAGAACGACCCCTGCCGCAACTTCGGGATCCGCAACTCCAGATCCCCAGCCGTGGTCGACAGCACCCGCGGCCGGGAACCGTTGCGGGTAGTCGTGCGCTCGCTCGTGCGCTCGTAGGGGGCGGCGCCGATGAATGCGGCTGTCTCCGCGTCGATCAGCTCCTGGTAGAGCCGCTCGGTCGCGGCTCGGATGCGGTCGGTGGTGCCGGTGAGCTTCAGTTCCCCGAGCAGCTCGAGGAGGGCAGACTGGTCAAGAGCCATCGTGCGGTGTCGTCTTTCTGTGTGAGTTCTTGGTCGTTCTCACTGACCATCGCACGATGGCTCACCCCGTCGCGGTCACGACGCCGCGGGCCCGAAAGACCACCACCCCGCGGGACTCCAGGCCTGATGAGGCAGCCCAACGAGCGCGGGAACTGATCGAAGCCGATGTGAACGCGCGGGTCGAGGCCGTGCGCCAGGTCGTGGCGGCGACCAACGATGCGGACGACGCCGAACGACGCTGGAAGGACGCCAGTGCCGCTCACGAGCGCGCGTGGCGTGCAGCGATTGATGCGGGCTGGTCGGAGAAGGATCTGCGCGCGACGGGCGCGCGCGCACCTGGCCAGACGAGCCGTCCCCGACGTGCTCGTAGCGCCGGCACCCGATCCTCAACTGGTGCTGTTTCCGCTTCTTCGGAGGAGTAGCCTCCGGCTCTGATCTTCTCAACGGCCCCCGTCACGCTGCGCGCTGACGGGGGCCGTTGCGTGGGGCAACTTCGTTGCCTTTCGGCCTGTGGATGATACGCGCCGGTTTCGCTGCGGCAAGGGCTTTCGCGGCATATCCTCCCTCGCTGCGCTCAGTCCGGTATTCCACGGTCTCTTGCCTCCGCGCCCCCAACGCTGTGATTCGGCTTTTGCCGAAAGGCAATGAGGTTTGGAGAGGAGAAGTGCCATGAACGATGAACCGCTGACCGTGTACTCCAAGGCCGGATGTGTGCAGTGCACGGCGACGCTGCGGGCGCTCGACAACGCCGGCATCCCGTACCGCGTGGTCGACCTGAGCGGCGATCCGGTGGCGTTGCAGCACGTCAAAGAGTCGGGCTTCCTCCAGGCGCCCGTGGTCGAGGGCGCGGGTGATCCGTGGTCGGGTTTCCGACCCGATCGGATCGACGAGCTGGTCAAGTCCAGGGCGGCGTGAGCGGTGAGCACGACAGTGAGCTTCGCGACGATCCAGACGACGTTCCCCACCGGCGACGAGGACCACTACCGGCTCTCGCAGAAGGTCGAGGAACGCGACCAACAGCTGCACGACTACGGCCGGCACGGGTACCGATTGGCGAACACGGTGACGGTCAACGGAACCGAGTTCATCACCGTGATCGACACCCTCACGAGAGAGGACGTGTGATGCTGCACGAGCACTCCCCCGCCCCTGTCCTGCTGACCCCCGACGAGGCGGCAGCGATCCTCGGCCGCGACGTGGCGGAGCTGCGTCGGTGGCGTGGCCAGAACATCGGGCCATCGTTCCACGACCTCGGCCGCGGACTGATCCGCTACGCCCGCGAGTCGGTGCTGGAGGCTGCGGCTATGACACCGGCTCGATAAGGGACGAGTCGGAAGGGTCGACCGTGCGGGAGTTGTTCACCCGGCGGTCGACCTCGTATGTGCGCATCGTTGACGCGATCGCAGACGAGGTGTGATCGAGGTCCGCAAGCAGCTCGGCGCGGTGAGCTTTCGACTGCGTGGCGTCGCCGTCGACGGTGAGCGACACGGGGCTCAGCCAGTCGTCCCACAGGTCCGGGGTGAGGAATGCCGGCATCCGGTCGTGTACTTCTCCGCTGGCGTCGCGGGCCTCGCGCGTGACGACGACGAACACCCGGCGCCTCTCCCCCGCAACGTCCATCGTCCACGTCAAGCCAGCGGCAGCAAGCAGCTCGTCGCTGTGGATGAAGTGCGGCTGCTTGTCACCCTTCGGGCCGGTCCACTCGTAGTAGCCCAGCATCGGAACGATGCACCGTGCGTTCGAGAACGCGCCCACCCAGAACCCGGTCGGCAGCTTCTCCATCCGGGCGTTGATGATCGGCGCGCCCGTAGGGCGGCTGGGAGGCTTCGGCCAGTCCCAGCGCGCGACGGTGACCTCTCGGTTCACCGTGCCGTCCTCGCCGGCCCACTCGCGAACGATCGGAGCGTCCGATGTCGGCGCAACCGAGTATGACGGCCGCCAGTCCTGCGCGCGGCCACCCTGAGCGACGAACTCCTCGATCAGCTCGTTCGTCTCCTTGTTCATCGCGAAGCGCCCGCACATGTCTATGTCCTCACGTTCTCGGGCTGGGCCAGCGCCCGGCGCACGGACGCGGAGCTGACGTGCAGCGTCTTAGCGATCGTCTCCCACGTCGCCGGTGGGGTCTGGGCGCGCATCTGCCGGGCGACCTCGACCCGCTCAGCACTCATCACCGTGGGGCGGCCGCCGACGCGGCCCTGAGCGCGCGCGTACTCCAGACCGAGCCGGGTGTTCTCCCGGATCGTGTCAACGCGCAGCTGCGCGAACACGGCCACGATGCCGAACAGGGCACGGCCCATCGGAGTCGTGGTGTCGATCACCGGTTCGGTGAGGCTCTTGATGTCGACGCCCTTATCCTCCAGCTCGTGCAGCGTCTCGATCAGGATGCGCTCGGTCCCGCCGAGTCGGTCGAGGCGCCGCACCAACAGCACGTCGCCGGCGCGCAGGTAGTCCATGCACGCGACCCACTGCGGGCGGTCCTTGACCCGGCTGGAGTCGCCGTGGTCGACGAACACGCGCGCCGCACCGGCGGCGTGCAGCTCGGCCTCCTGCGCCTTCGGGTTCTGTTCACGCTTGGACACCCGGGCATATCCGACGACGGTCATAGTCCCCTCCCCTGTTCGGCTTCTCGGCCGGGCGTTGCCTGGCGGCGCGAGCGTCCCGTCGACGTCGACGGGACGGAGCGGCCGGGTGGCAGGCTGCTGCTGAGGTTAGCGAAGGCGCGCAGCTGCTCCATCCGTTCCGGGGTGAGCCGGCCACCCGCCGCGGGCTGCACGATGCGGTCGAAGATCGCGCGCAACTCGGTGAAGTCCTGCCGTTCCATCGCGGCCCGTGACGCCTGGTCGTTCTCCGCTCCGGTCACTCGGCTCCAGTCGAGGTCGAAGCCGGCGCCGGCGGCGATCTGCGTCCAGAAGATTCGCTGCGTGCGGCCGTTGCCCTCCCGGAACGGGTGCAGGTAGTTCACCTGGTCGTAGTGGTGCGCCAGGCGCGCCACGAACCGGTCACGGTCCAGGCCGTGAAGCTGATGGTCGTCCGCGAGCTCAGCGAACGCGAACCCCGCGGCGGACTCCAGCCGGGACACCGGCATGAAGAACTCCGCCGCGGGGTCGGTGCCCTTGCGGATGTCGACGGTGCGCAGCTGGCCGGCCCAGTCGTACACGTCCTGGAAGAGCTGTCCGTGGATCGCTTGAAGCTGTCGGAGATCTCCGGTGACTTTCACCGGCCGCGCGATCATCTGTGCGCGACGCGCCTCCACCAGGTCGGCCTCGGCGACGTCGAGCGCCTGCTGGGTCGTGATGCCGAGTCTGTTCCGAAGGATGCCCGATGCGGGCTCGAGGTACGGGTCGACGAACTCAGGCAAGGCCGTAACGGGCGCGAGTGCGGGCGACCAGCTCGTCGGCGTCGTACTCCCCCGCCACGAACGCGGCAGCGTCGGCGCGGTACTCCGGCGAGGCGGTCAGGCCTTCCATCGCGGAGCTGTGCGCGGCGTCGGCCACGACCCGCTCGCGCAGCTCGCGCTCGGCTGCGGAAATCGTGCCGGCGGTCTTGACGCTCATGGTGACCTCCCTCGTTGCTTCTAGTCTACCCGACATGCTCAAAAACCCATAGAAGAGGTTTTGCACAGAATGGGGTTTTGGCAACGGTTTTGAGCACCTGGGCTGTGGAGTTTGCCGCTCTTTGGCGGTGTTCTGTGATCGCTTTGTGTCGCTAATTGCCGATGACGAGGATGCTGGCGGCGGCTTCGATGACGTCGTCGGTGATGGTGTCGAGCTGGTTGATCTTGAGTACCCGGTTGATCTGAGGGAAGAGCCGTTCGAGGAGGCGAAAGTTGCCTCGGGTGATGCGTTCGATCGCGGCGATGGCTTGCGCGTCGGTGAAGTCGTCAGGGTCGAGAGTCCTGCCGAGTCGCTTCCAGTGGCGATCGAGAACGAAGAGGAGCTCTTCACGGCCGAGGGCACGGTAGTGGTGTGAGAAGCCGAGGCGGCTGTAGAGCTGGGGGTAGTGGCGGAAGCGTTCGTCGACGCCGGGCATGCCGATCAGGATCATCGCGAGGTGGGTGCGGTCGTGCCGGTCCCGAAGAAGCTCCAGGGCGGTGGGGGTGAGCCGTTCGGCTTCGTCGATGATGAGCAGCTCGACGAGGCGAGTGACGTCGTTCTGCCTGACCACTTCCCCGTCGGGCATGAGGGAGCGGAGGTGCTCGTCGGCGCAGATCCCGACTTTGATCTGCCAGTGGTCGATGTCGTGCATGAGGTCCTTGGGCCGGCAGAGGACTTCGGGTGTGTAGAAGACGGTGCGGGATCGGTTCGCCAGGGCGTAGTGCTTGGCGTCGTGATCACCTCTCGGTCCCCATGCGTTGATATACGGCTCGAGTGCGTCCCAGTTCGCGTAGCGGCGGGCGGAGTTGGTCTTCCCGACGCCGGCGGCGCCGTGGCAAATCCCGATGGTCTTCTCCTTTCGGACGGCGTTGGCGAACTCGGTGAAGCGTCGGTGTTCTTTGGTGACGATGAATGCTTGGTTCATCACTCATCCTCTTCGTAGGTGCGCAACTTCGGCCGCCGTTTGCTGGGTTCGGGGGTGCGAAGTTCCTCGCGGGTGGCAACGATCGGGATGCGGTCGTTGATGGCTCGCCGCAGCTGCTTGCGGCGGGCGCGGCGGGCGGTTTCGATGTCGCGGAGGCTGAGGCGAAGGTTGGGGTGAGCTTCGTCGATGGCGGTGCAGAGAAACGTGTCGCGGTCGTAAACGCGGATCTCGGAGATGTCGCGGGGGTCGTACCGGATTGTGACGGTGTGACCGACGAACTGGGCGAGGGTTGGGGCGAGGTAGCGCTGGCCTTGGAAGTGGATGCCGTCGCGTTGAACGACCCGGTTCTTTGGAACAGTAAGGAGGAGCCCGTCGAGTTCTTGAAGGCTGTCGGGCATACGAGGCATCCAGCCGTCCGCGACCCACGCGTCTCGCGGTGAGATCCCCAGCTCGCTGTGGGTCCGGTCGTTGTAGGTGCCGATGAATTCGCTGATCGCGCGGTCGAGACCAGCGAGGTCCAGCAGGGGCGTTGGTGTTCGGCTGCCCGGTCCGAGGTGGCCAGGGAGCGTGGCCAGGAGTTCGGTGTTGATGGTTCCGAAGAACCGTTCGATCTTCCCTCGGCCCTGGGGCCGGCCGACGGTCGAGTGAATAATCCTGAAGTGCAGGGCGAGTGCGGTCTGCTCGAGGTGGTGGCTGATGAAGTCGGAGCCGTGGTCCACGTGCAGGATGTCGGGGATGCCGCACATCGCCCACGCCGGGTCAGTCTTCCGCCAGATCGCCTGCCGGAGAGCCAGGGCGGTGTTGATCGCTGAGGGTGCGCCGGTGAAGACCATGTATCCGCAGATGGCGCGGGAGTAGTCGTCCATGACCGTGGTGAGCCAGGGCCGGTCGGGTTTCCCGTTGGCGCCGACGATGAGGATGTCGAGTTCGGTGTGATCGGACTGCCATGTCTGGTTGGGGTGTTCTGCGCGGCGGCGGAACACGAGCTCGTGCTTGTCCCGGTACGAGACCGGCCCCTCAAGTGCCAGGGTGACAAGGGCCGGATCGAGTGCCTGAACGATCTGGCGAACGGTCGCGTAACTCGGCACCGGCAGTGCGTGAGCTTTCGCCTCCGCGGAGGCGAGCCGGTGCAGGGTGGCGATGCTTGGGCGTGGCCGGGTCAGCGCCAAACGTTCGATGAACGCGACCGTCTCCGATGAGGTTCGGCGGACACCCTTGTCGGTGCGAGGGTGAGGGTCGAGGGCTGCGACGCCGCCCGCGCGGTAGAGCTGGAGCCAGCGTTGCAGAGTTCGGACAGAGATCCCGGTCTCTCGAGCGAGGACGACGAGCGGGATCTGGTCTTCGACATGCAGCCGAAGAACACGCCACCGCTCCGCCGCATCCACGAGCCACCTACACGGTGGCGCTCTCGCGAGCCGCGAGGGCCTGTTGGTGACGGTACAGAGTCGCCCGGCTCCACCCAACGAGTTTCGCCGCCTCCTTCGCCGTGCGGCCTTTCGCCCTGGCCTCGGCGACGAGCTTGAGCTTGTCAGCAACGACGACGGGATCTGACAGGGGCCGGCCGAACTTGGTTCCGCCTTGCCGGGCTGCGGTGATCCCGGCGTTGACGCGTTCTGTGATCAGTTCGCGTTCGTACTCGGCCAAAGTGGCGAGCATGTTCAACATCAACCGGCCCGAGGTCGTCGAGGGGTCGATCCCATCCGAGATGCTTTTCACCTGCACGTCCTGCTCTCGGAGCAGCTTCACCGTGTTGAGCACATCGATCAGGGACCGTCCAAGCCGATCGACCCGCCAGACGACGACGGTGTCGCCGGGCTTGGTGTACTCGAGGAGCTTCTTCATCCCTGGGCGCGAGATCGCGGTCCGGCTGCCCGAGGTGACGTCGGCAAAAATGTCCCGCTCTTGGACGCCGGACTTGACGAGCGCATCGACTTGCAGTTTCGCGTCTTGGCTTCTGGTGCTGACCCGTGTGTACCCGAGATGTCTCACCGGGCCATTCTGCCTCAACAACTGCTAGCAGCGGCGGAGAAAAGACACTTTGCGGTAAGACATGTTTCCGAGACGCATCGCGCCCCGGAAATCCGCCACTCCTTCCCGCGGTCCGGGAGAGGGTTTGCGTGCCTCGGAAAGCTTTAGATTCCCGAGGCAGAGTGTCGGCCGGAAAAGTCGCCTTGCGCTTAGCGTGGCTGAAGGCGACCAATTTCGACGCTGAGTCAGGGTTCGCATCACGGAAGTTGTGCACCCTGACATTTAGGGCTTCCACACGTACGCCCATACGGTCAGACGCGCGGAGATCGCTACGATCACGGCGACGTCGGTAAGGGCCAGCCAGATATCGCTCGCGAACTTGCCGTCGTGATCATGCGACCGACCGCGCTGACTTTGACGAAACCGCTCAACCAACTGTGCAGCGTGTCGATCAGCACAAAGGTGTTTAGAAGGAACGTCAGCTGGAAGAGGATCAAGAATGAAATGCCCTGGGCGCTCGGTTCCGGGGTCTCGGTGTGTTGGGCGTGGCTGCGTTTTCGGAGCCCAGGACGGCTGCCTGGCCCCTCGGTACGGTGATCTTCACGGCCGGGTGACCAAAGATTTTGAATGTTCCTGCGCGACTACTGGCAACTCTGCGTTGGGATGATCAGAGGGGTGTCTCTGGAGTTTCTTTCCATGAACAGCGAGTATCTGGAAAGTTCATCCGCCGTTTGATTGGGTGTCACTGACCGGTCACGCGCGATTCTTAGCGTGAGCACCATGAATAGACAGCCTGAGACAGTGTCGAGGCTCTGGCGCTCTGATGAGCAGCCGATCCTCGAGCAGATCCGTCGCGATTCGGCTGCGTTTTCGCCATCCGAGGCGCAGATCGCGCGAGTGGTGCGTGCTGACCCTCATTCGGTTATGACCTATTCGGTGACCGAACTGGCTCAGGTCTCTAGCACGTCCGTCGGCTCGGTAGTGCGGTTCTGCCAGCGCTTCGGCCTGCACGGATTTCAGGAATTCAAGCTGCTTCTCTCCCGCGAGACCGTCCTTCCCCAGCGCCCGGCCGCGACACACGACGACGATCCGGTTACCGCGACCGTGTTGGGGACCTTGCGCGAGAGTAGTGCTGCGCTTGAGGATGCTGCGGCGCATCTTGACCCGAGCACAGTCGTAGCTATTGTCACTGCGCTGGTGAAGGCACGTCGCGTGCGCTTCGCCGCGGTGGGCACTTCGGCCCCGCTCGCTTCAGACGCTGCCTACCGTTTCACGACACTTGGGCTCGACGCCGCGTTCACCCCTGACTTCATTGCCCAAGAGGTGATCGCCCGCGGCCTTGATGAGCGCGACGTCTGTTTCGTGATCAGCCACACGGGGTCAACGACGTCGACGCTGGACGTCGCCCGCACGGCCGTCAGGTCAAAGGCGGTCGTTGTCGGAATCACCAGCTTCCTCAGCTCACCGTTGGCTGAGTTCGCTGACCTCTTGCTCGTCGCGGGTAGCTCGGAGACACGCTATCGGGTCGAGGCCATGACTAGTCGAATCGTCCACCTGTCACTGATCGACGCCATTTACAGCGTCCTGGCTATGCAGCTCGAAGGCGCGCCCGAAGCGCGCGCCGCATCCGAGGCAGTCGTTAACTCTCACCGCATCTAACGGCCGAGAGACGCAGAGAGGGAAATTATGCAAGGCACCGTACTAAGTGATGCAGGCTCACCGATGCCAGGAGTCGTCGTCAGCGACGGCTTACGGGTCACTCGCACCGACGAGGATGGGCGATTTCGGATTGACCAGGTCCGCGGACCCGTGTTCATTACCCGGCCGGCTGGATGGCGGGTCGACCGATGGTACGTCGGCGCAAGCGCGATCGACCCGGTATTCACCCTCAGCCCAGCTCCGGTGCAGCTGCCCGTCCGTTTTGCACATCTCACAGACACCCACCTCGGCACGGGAGCCGGCTATCCCCAACCGGCCGAAATCGGGACCGGCGAACGCCTGTCGCAGGCCTTCCGCGAGATCGCCGCGGCTCATCCGGGACTCGAGGCCTTCGTCGTCACGGGAGACCTGACCGACCGTGGTCTGCCCGAAGAATTCGCAGCTTTCGTCGCTGCGACCGCAACGACCGAGTTGGCTGTCTACGCGATCCCGGGAAACCACGACCATCTCGTTCCGGATCCGACGGATCTGGTTAGCCGCAACGGCTATGCCATCCATTCCGGGGAGCCCAGGCATTACGAAGACTACCTGGGGCCCAGGTGGTATTCGTTTGATCTACCTGGCCTCCACGTCGTTGCCGTGGACTGGTTCACGCATGAACTCGGTCTAGACCACGAGACCCAGGACACCTGGCTACGCGCCGACCTTGAGATGCTCGCGACCGGGACTCCGTGGATCATGCTCTGTCACGACCAGCCGTGGCGCTCCATTCTCGACGGGCTGCCCAGTGCCCCGATCGCGACGTTCTCCGGCCACCGGCACACCTCCCGGGTCGTCGCGAGCGGCCCCACGCTGCACGTGAACACCCCTCCGGCCATGTTCGGCGGTGTAGACAACTCTCCGGCCACATATCGCATCGTTGTGTGGGACGGCGAGCGGATCACCACAGGGTCACACCAAACCTATCCTCCACAATCCGACACCCGTTCAGGTTGGGCCCGCACCACACAGGCACTCTGGAGCACATCGACCCCGGCGATTGGACAGCGCACACCTTTCATCGTTGCTGACGGTCGGGTGCTCGTACCGCTCGCGCTCGATGATGAGGCCCGCGGCGCGCTGGCCGCATACGACGCCTGCTCGGGAAAGCCCCTGTGGCAGGCCAGTCTTGACGCTCCGCTGCGTAGCGCGCCCGCGGGTGCCGGGACCGCGGCTATCATCAGCTCGACTGTGTCTGGAACGACGTGGGCGCACGACCCGAGCACGGGTGAGATGTTGTGGCAGCGGCCGACATCGGACCCGCTTCGGCGCTTTGGCTTCTACCCACCGACACTCGTCGACGGACTCGTTTTGGTTGGCGACCAGGCTGCACTCCGAGCCCTCGACCAGAGCACAGGCGAGATCGTGTGGGAGCGATCGGACATCGCCGCGTATCAGATCTTCATCACCCTCAGCGCCCCGGTAGTCGACCGATCGGGAGCGAACGGCAGCCTGACGACGGTGCTCTGGGCGGGGTTTCCCGAGCCGAGCACGCCCGTACGACTTGACCCGAAAACGGGCGAGACGATCGCGAACTCTAACGAGGTGGTGGCTGAAGGCTTGTTCGATGTCTTGACGAGCGGCGCCGGCCTGCCGATACGCACCCCCAGCGTTGACCCTGCAACGGGCGACCTGATCGCCACTGGACTGACGAATGTCTTCCGGCGTTCGGCGTCCGGTTCCGCAATACGCTGGTCGTACCCGACCTCAGTGCCGTGGAACCCTGTCGGGGTCAATCTCGGCAGCCACGGCGTGTTAGTCGTCGACGCCGGCGGCGCTGTCGCGATGCTCGACCCCGTCTCGGGCGAGCAGCTTTGGCGCACGGAAATTGCGGCCGACTCCGACGAGTGCTTCCTGACCTACCGGCGCAGTCCTCATCCGCTCTTCGCCCAGGCGACCACGGTGGGCGACCGGCTGCTGATCCCGGCGCTCGACGGTGACATCGTCACGCTAGACGCGCGCACGGGTGACGAGCTGGGCCGCTTCGCCACCGGAGTTCCGATCCTGGCTCCGCTGGTCGTGCACGACGGCACGGCCGTCGCGCTGCATCGTGACGGTCTTCTCGCGGCCTACCCGCTCGCCACGCTCGCGGGGGAACGCTTGTGAGGGGCATACGAATCGGCGGCTGGGCGCTTGCCCTGCCAGCGCTGATCCTGATCGGGCTCTTTCTGCTACTGCCCGGCGTTCTTGCGCTCGTGGGAAGCCTGTTCCAAATCGACCTCGGCGACCGAACTGTGTGGCGCTGGGCTGGGCTGCAGAACTACACGGCTCTCTTCTCCGACCCCGCGGTTGTCGAGTCGATCTGGAATACCGTGCTGTATTCAGCGATGACGATCATCCCGAGCCTGGTCCTCGGACTGGGCCTGGCCCTTCTGGTTGCCTCGTTTCGGCGGGCCAGGCCACTTCTTCAGGTGCTCCTATTCCTGCCCTTCGCCACCAACATGGTCGCGATGGCCGTGGTGTTCCGCTGGATTTTCGCTAACCGTGGCGGTTTTGTAAACGAGGCACTTGCGCTGGTCGGCCTAGCCCCGATCAACTTTCTTGGTGACTCCAGGTACGCGTTGATCACCGTGGCACTGGTTGGAATCTGGCGGCTGACGTCGTTTGTCATGATTTTCTATTTGGCAGGCTTGACGAGCATCCCGACGGCGCTCTACGAGGCATCCGCCGCCGATGGCCTCGGCCCGTGGTCGACGTTTCGTCGCGTAACACTGCCCCTGCTTCGACCGACGACCGTGTTTGCAACAGTCATGGCCGTTCTGCAGGCGGTGCAGGTGTTCGACACAGTCAACGTCCTCACCGGCGGGGGACCGCTCGGGGCTACGGAAACCATCCTGACCATGACCTGGCGACTCGGCTTTGTCTACTTCGACCTCGGTCAAGCGGCTGCAGTGTCAACACTGCTACTGGTCGTTCTCGTGCTCATTGGCGTGCTTCGCCGTCGAGCCTTCCTCGGAGACAAGGAACTCTAATGCGCACCACACACCGCACCCGACGTTTGATAGGCAGGAGCATTCAGATTGTGGCGGTCACCGTATTCGCCGCGATCTCGGTATTTCCCGTCGTCTGGATGTTTCGCATGTCGGTCTCTCCTGCCGACGAGGCCGTGCTCGATGGCTTGCAGCTGCTTCCCGAATCCCTAGACCTCGGCAACTTCACCCGCGCTTGGGACCAAGCGAACCTGGGCCAAGCCATGCTCAACGGCGCACTCGTCACCCTTGGCATCCTGGCCGCACAGCTCGTGACGGTCATACCCGCGGCATACGCCTTTGCCAAGCTGCGCTTCCGTGGCCGCGATGCTGCCTTCGCGATCGTGCTCGCGTGCCTCCTGATCCCCACCCAGGCCATCGCGCTTCCGCTCTATCTCGGAATCGGCTCGGTGGGGCTCGCAAACACCTTCGCCGCCCTCGTCCTGCCCTTCACAACGAGCGCCATCGGGATCTTCATGCTCAGGCAATACATGGTCACGATCCCCGACGCACTGCTCGAGGCCGCGAAGGCCGACGGCCTCGGCGTGTTCTCCACCCTGCTGCGTGTCGTCGTCCCGACGTCGATGCCATCGATCGCGGCCTTCTCGGTGCTGTCGATTTTTACGCACTGGAACGACTATCTGTGGCCCTTGTTGGTAGCGCGCGACAGCTCGCTCTACACACCTCCTCTCGCACTATCAGTGTTCCAACAGGCCGAGACAGGCACCTCCTACGGCGAACTTGCCGCGGCAGCCCTGCTCGTGACCCTGCCGATAGTGGTGCTGTTCATCGTGGCCCAACGCAAGTTCGTCAGCGGCATAGCCGGCGGCGAACTCCCGGGCTGACGTCCAACGCCTCGCAAATACCTCCCGTTATCCACCTCCTCACCACCTCTTCATTCCTCCGCACAGATTGTGAGTATCCCCATGCCCGTACCCAGAAGAGCTCTCGCCTTTGGCGCTGGCCTCATTGCCTCCACACTCGCCCTGACCGGCTGCTCGGCCGCCCAGGAGACCGCTCCGAGCGCGCAGGTCGACGTCAGCTCCTGCGATCCGAGCGGCGTCACCATTTCCGCCCAATACGCCAGCCAAGGTCAAGCCGCCGCCGAGCTTGGCAAGGAGACGCTGGAGAAGAAGTACTCAGGCCTAACCGTCAACCTCAAGGCTGCTCCCGAGGGCACCAGCTACGACGAACTCACGCAGCAGGTCGTCGCTGACATCGCCGCTGGATCCCGTCCCGACGTGATCATGCTTGGCCTGGACCAACTCAAATTCTGGGTGGAGAAATACAGCCCACAGGCGATTGACACTGATTCGCTCCGCGACAGTTACGACCGGGACTATCTCAGCGTCGGCACGGTCGACGGTACGACTTACGTCGCTCCTTTCCAGATCTCGGTGCCCGTGCTCTACACGAACACCACCCTCGCCGAGTCCGCTGGCATCGACGCACTGCCGACCACCCACTCTGAAGTCCTCGAGGACGCGCGTGCCATCCAGGAAAAGACGGACGTCTCCACCCCGATCCAGATCCCTCGTGACAACATCGCCTGGTGGTTTGTCCAGGCCTTCGTCGGCAGTGGTGGCGGCACGTTCGTAAACAAGGACGGCACCGCGGGCTTCGACAGCGAGGAAGGGCGGGCAGCGCTCAAGATTTATCAGACCATCGGCGACGAAAAGCTCGAAGACCAGGTGAGCTGGCAAGACTCGATCGCCCAGTTCACGCAGGGAAACGTGGCCTACTTCTTTGCCACGCCCGCCGTGGGCGCGAGCGTGGCTGCCAGCATCGGCGACTCGTTCGACTGGACTATCTCGGACATGCCGATCCCTGACGGCGGCACCGCGAAGCTCCCCGCGGGTGGTAACGGCTGGATGGTGCTCTCCGACGATGCCTGCCGGGCTGCGTTCAGCAACGAGCTGATCGGCGCCATGCTCGACCCTGAGGTCATCCTGACGAGCTCGCTGGCCAATAGCTACATCCCGGTCGACACCGAGGCCAAAGCCGAACTGCTCCAGCGCCCCGAGGCCGACGGCCCGCTCGGCTACGCCTGGCGATACGAGGGCACCCCGGTTGCCGGATCTGGCTGGGCTGGCGAAAACCTTGGACGCACCAACCAGTACCTGCAGGACATGGTGCAGTCGATGGTCGACCAGGGCGAAGACGTCAACGACGTCGTTCCCAGCACCGCCGATCGCATCAGCGCACTCACGAAGTAAACAAACAAAGGAGCACGAACATGTCTGCTGAGGTTTCCCTTCGCCATCTAGTCAAACAATTCGGCGGCGTAACCGCGGTCAACGACGTCTCAATCGAGGTCGCCGCCGGTGAATCCCTCGTCATCCTCGGGCCCTCTGGATCGGGGAAGTCCACCCTGCTTCGCATTGTGGCTGGACTCGAGGCGCTTGACTCCGGCGACGTGCTAATCGGAGGGAAACCCCAGCAGAATCTCCCGCCCCACGAACGCGATGTAGCCATCGTCTTCCAGCACTTCGCGCTCTACCCCCACATGAGCGCGCTCGAGAACATCACCCTCGGCCTTCGGCACGGCCTGGGTCTGGATCGTGCCGCGGCGCGTCAGCGAGGTCTGGAGTTCGCGAAGCGGATGGATATCGAGGATCTACTCGACCGTAAACCCCGGCAAATGTCGGGGGGCCAGCGGCAGCGAGTCGCCCTCGCCCGAGCTCTCGCCCGGCAGGCTCGCTTGGTGCTACTCGACGAGCCCCTGTCCGGGCTCGATGCCCAGCTGCACATCGCGCTGCGCCAGGAAATCGCCGATCTGATGCGGACGACGGGGGCGACGTCGATCCACGTCACGCATGACCAGAGCGATGCCATGGCCTTGGCCGACCGGATTGCCGTGATCAACAAGGGATGCTTCGAGCAGATTGGCACGCCCGATGAAATCTATAACGAGCCGGCGACGGTGTTCGTTGCGGGCTTCATAGGGTCTCCTCCGATGAATCTTCTCCCTGGAACGGCAGTCGATGGCGGCTACCGCACTATCTTCGGTGACGTTGAGGAGCGCACCACCGCCCGAGAGGTGAGGGTCGGAGTGCGTCCGGAGCACGTGCGAATCGACAGCACGGGCCGGTACCATGCGACTGCCATTGTGCACACCACTATCTTCGAAGGTTCCACCCGGATCCTGGAGGTCACGGTCGGCGATGTCAGACTCGCAGTCCGTACCGACCAGAGCGTGCGCGTGCGTCGAGGCGACTCCGTGTCGCTGAGCTTCGGCGACGAGGACGCGCAGCTCTTCGACGCTGAGACCGGCCGCCGCATCGAGCGATCGCTATCGCGTGTCCGCTGAGTCCGGAGGCGCCCTGCTCTGGGACCTCGACGGGACCCTGATCGACAGCGAGCAACGATGGGCGGCCGTCTGCTGGGAGATCGCTGAGGAATCGGGTATTAAAGAGTGGAGGCCGTCACCGGTGGATATCTCCGGTCGTGCTATCCCGATGCTGGCAGGCATGCTGAGGGAACGCGGAGCGGCAGGCACGCTAGGCTCGCTCACCTCGGCACTTACTGAACGGATGCGAACCCTGAATCGCCAGGACGGAGTCCTGTGGCGGCCTGGGGCTCTAGAAATGCTCGAGACTGCGCACCAGAATGGCGTCCGGCAGGCTCTGGTGACGATGTCGCTCGAGATGAATGTCATCGACATCCTGGAACAGCTACCACGACCCTATTTCGCTCAAATCGTGACGGCGAACATGGTGACCAGGCACAAGCCAGCCCCCGATCCGTACGTGCTCGCCCTCAAACGGCTGGATCTGCCCACATCCGGCTCGGTCGCCATCGAGGATTCTCCCGCCGGGCTGCGCAGCGCCTGCGATGCGGGTTTGAACGTGATAGCTGTACCCTGCTCTGGCGCGATCGCGCCGAGTGACGACTACCAAATCTGGGAAACGCTTGCCGCGCGCGGCCTGCCCGACCTCGTGGCCGCGGGACTCGCCGTAGGCTGAGTAGCCACAGCGGAAGCAGATTCCAACATCGGCCCTGCTTTGCTCCACCAGTTCCCGTCGTGCTGAAGAGATGCCTGCTCGTAAATCGACCTTCGGTCGTTCATGTCGTTCGAATTCCAAAAGCAGTGTCAGCGTTCGTCTCGAACTAATTTATCAAGATAGATGATTCTCGGCGCTCGACGCGCTCGCCCGCGAATCATCACCGAAAGCCCAATACGCAATGCCCGAAGCCTCATGCACAGCGGACAGACAGCGGCCGAGGTCTTACGCAGCCTCGGAAGATTCAGAGCGACGTTCTATCGCCCGGCGCCTTGGCTGGGACTTCTGCCGGGTTCAGTCGCGGTTGATGACTCCCTGGTAGCCGATGACGCCAAATAGCGATCACAGAACGCCGCCAATTATTGTTCAAGTCCACAGACCACGTTTGCGGCGGACGCCAGAGACTCACCGCTGTGCCGTCCCAAAATCGATCGTTTTCGTTCGTCCAGCCGCGGCCCCTGAACCTCTCAGCTCGGAAGAGTCACAGCGCCGCCTTCGAGTTCGTGGCGGCTCATCCGAGAGGGGGTGAACGAAAGGATGTCGACGAGTGCGGGCGGTGGGACCAGGCCGGGTCCACCTTGGGCGATCCAGCCAATGAGGTCGTCGGTGGCGTCGGTGTCGTTCAGCTCACCGATCCACACCGGCGTGGGGTCGACCTCTCGCGCTTCGGCGCCCGGGATCACGACCACGACGTTGGAGTGCTCGCAGGCGTCCAGGCATTTGCTCACCGCCACCGTCGCCGCACTCCCCACCCCCGCCCGAATCTGGCGCAGCTGGTCGACGTGATCGGTCTGCGGATGCTTTCGACGGCTGCCACAATCGCCACCGCGACACACCACGACGACTGTCTCCGTGCGTTCGAGCGAGCCGGCGGCGCCGAGCCGTTGGGCTTTACGCTTCTTCACCACGGCGGCCTCCGTTCCTGCGGTTCCTCGATTATGCAATAATCTGCGTATGAATGCAGATTCCCCACGGTGTGGCCGGCTCCCCGAGAGCGAGTACGTCGAGCTGGCGGTCGAGGTCTTCGCGATGCTCGCGGACGCGACGCGCGTGCGCATCATCATGGCGTTGCGGGATGCGGGCGAGCTATCGGTGAACCACCTGGCCGACATCGTCGACAAATCCCCGGCCGCCGTGTCCCAGCACCTGGCGAAACTGCGCCTGGCGCGGATCGTGGCGACCCGTCAGGACGGCACCCGGATCTTCTACCGGCTGGAGAACGAGCACGCCCAACAGCTGGTCGCGGATGCGATCTTCCAGGCCGAGCACTCGCTCACCGGAACTCCGCACCACCACAAGGCCGCGGAAGGCTCTCGCCTGGTCGTGGTCGAGCCGTGACGGGCACGCTGACCGACGCGCCGATCCGCACGGGCGGCCGGGTCCTGGCCAAGCCGCCGTCGATCTTCCGCACCGGCGCGCGCCTCCCCGAGGTACGGTGGGCCGCCCTGGCCCTGCTGCTGTTTCTGATCGCGTGGCCGTTGCAGCTCGCCGGCGCACCGGACTGGACGTGGTGGGGGCTCTACCTCGCCTGCTACCTCGCAGGCGGATGGGAACCGGCCTGGGCCGGCATCCAGGCTCTCCGGGAGAAGACCCTCGACGTCGATCTGCTGATGATCGTGGCCGCGATCGCGGCCGCCTCCATCGGGCAGGTCTTCGACGGGGCGCTCCTCATCGTGATCTTCGCCACCTCCGGGGCGCTGGAGGCCCTCGTGACCCAGCGCACCGCGGACTCGGTGTCATCGCTGCTGACCCTCGCGCCCGAGACAGCAACTCGTGTCGTGGGCGATCCCGGCTCGGATGAGTTCGAGACCGTCGACACCGCCGACCTCGCAGTCGGTGATGTGATCCTCGTGCGTCCCGGTGAGCGCATCGGCGCGGACGGCGACGTGATCGAGGGCGTCTCCGACGTCGACCAAGCGGCGATGACCGGCGAGTCCGTGCCCGTGCGTCGCGGGCCGGGCGATGCGGTGCTCTCCGGCACCGTGAATGGCACCGGCGCGCTGCGGGTGCGAGTCGGCAAGCCCGCCTCGGAGTCTGTGATCGCGCGCGTGGTGCAGCTGGTCGAGAACGCCTCTGCGACGAAGGCGAAGACGCAGCTGTTCATCGAGAAGGTCGAGCAGCGGTACTCGCTTGGTGTCGTCGTGGCCACCCTGGTCGTGTTCTTCCTCCCCCTCGCCCTGGGCGAGGACTTCCAAGCCGCGCTGCTGCGGGCGATCACGTTCATGATCGTCGCGTCGCCCTGCGCCGTGGTGCTGTCGACGATGCCGCCGCTGCTGGCGTCGATCGCGAACGCCGGCCGGCACGGCGTGCTGGTGAAATCCGCGACCGTGATGGAACAGATCGGCCGCACTCAGCTGGTCGCGTTCGACAAGACCGGCACCCTCACCGAAGGCGCACCGCTCGTCCGTTCGGTCGAGCCCACCGGAGCACGGGATGCTGACGAGATCCTGCGGTTCGCGGCCGCCGTTGAGCAGCAAAGCGAGCACCCTCTGGGTCGCGCGATCGTGCGCGCCGCCGCGGACCTCGACGTTCCGTCCGCTCGCGACTTCCGCGCGATCCCTGGCGCCGGTGTCGAGGGCTGGGTAGGCGACCACCTGGTGCGCGTTCTCCAGGATGCCGAAGAGCATGCCGATCGCGTCGGCACGGTCGTTACCGTGACCGTCGACGGCGACCCCGCCGGCACGATCGTTCTCGAAGACGCCCTCCGACAGAACGCCGCATCCGTGGTGGAATGCCTCTCGCACGTCACGAGCGGCCGGGTGCACCTGTTGACGGGCGACAACGATGCCACCGCCCGAGCGGTGGCCGCCCAGACCGGGATCGAGCAGGTTCACGCCCGGCTGCTGCCGGAGGCCAAGGCCGATGTGGTGCGTCAGCTCGAAGCGGACGGAACAGCGGTAATGGTCGTCGGTGACGGGGTGAACGACGCCCCCGCTCTCGCGACCGCGACCATCGGTGTCGCGATGGGCCGGCACGGCTCGGACCTCGCCCTCGACACCGCCGATGCCGTCATCATCCGCGACGACCTGAGCGCGATCCCGAACATCATCACCCTCTCCCGCCGGGCACGCCGGTTCGTGATCGCCAACCTCATCATCGCCGGCGCGTTCATCACCACTCTCGTGCTCTGGGACCTCATCGGCACCCTGCCCCTCCCCTTAGCTGTCGCCGGCCACGAAGGGTCGACCGTGATCGTCGCCCTCAACGGGCTCCGACTGCTGCGTCGCTCCGCCTGGGACTGACGCGGGCCGATATCGCGCTGACACCCTCCGTTCGATGTTTTCTCAAACATCGAACAAGTGTTCTAATAGTTCCAGCGCGGATCGGCCGGAGGGAGGGCGGCCGTGGGAACGAACAAGCGGTACGCGGCGCACTATGACCGGCTGATGGATCAACGCATTCTGGAACGCATTGCCCGGCAGGACGGGCCCCTGCAGTCGCTCACACGCGAGGAGCTGGAGCTGGAGCGCGAGCCCTTCACCCGCGATCCTCAGCCCAAGCCGGTGCGGGCATGGGTGCGGTTCGGAAAGACGCCCGTGACCGTCGATGCCGAAGTGTGCAGCTGGACCACGCATGCCGTCGCGATCCGCTTCACGATCGCCGGCCACGAGTTCAAGACGTGGGTGTGGTCCTCCGCGGTGAGGGAACTTCCCCCGCGGCCGAAGCTTTAGGCGTCAGCCTCGGCTCGCGCGGCGGAAGCGGTGCGTGAGCACCGCAGCTGTGATCGCGAATGCCGTGGCCGCAAGGCCCGCCGGCACGAGCAGATAGGGCACGACGACGAGCATGGAGCGGCCCAGGATGCTCTCCACGGGGATGAGGCTGGCCGCGGTGCAGATCAAGCTCACGAGAGCGAGGACGGTCCATTGGCGGCCGCTGTAGTGCAGCACGCGGACGCCGCCGCCGTCGTGCCACCACAGCCGTAGGGGCTCGGGGATCTTCACGGCGCTCTCCTGTCGCTCTGTGGCTCCATTGTCGCGCACAGCAACGCTCCCGGCCGGGAGAGAGTGCGGCCGGGGGCGTGCTGAGTTTGTGGGCGTTAAGCGGGCAACTGAGGAGGCTCGGTTCCAAACGTCCCGCT
>NZ_JBDFMA010000006.1:0-20897 GCF_047238045.1 Microbacterium canaveralium
GATTCGCCGGGCCATCCTTCTTCTCTTTCGTCGAACGTCACCGCAACACCGTGTCGCTGGGGTTCGTGAAATCTTCTTCCGGAAGCGAAACCCAGGTACTGCGCCATGAGGAACTCGCCGCAGCGATGCACAGGCGTTCGACAGTTCGGTCGCACGAACCGATCGTTTAACGGACGGCACTGTACGTCGATCGAAAGTCGCGCCGACACCCCCTGCGAATTCGCGTCGCGGGATAGTTTGCCAGGATCCGGCGATCAGCGTGGTGCGCATCAAGGAGGTGCGCAGCGGCCTCAGCACGAGGAGCCTGCCCGCGAGGCCGACCACCCCGCCCCTAGGAACGGTAGGAGTGCGACGTCGGGGCGAGCTGGGGGCCACCCCCCGAGACCGAAAGTAGCACCGCAGCGACGATAAGCGCCACGCCAACCAGGGTGGTCGTCAGCTCCCCGACCAACGAACCGATCCATCCGCGTTCCTGGAGGTCTCGGAACATCCTTATGCTCAGCCCGAACGTTCCGTTCGAGCTGCGAACCGATCGTCTCGATGCGTCGTGGCAGACGCCTCAGCTGTCCACCGATGACCTGGAGTTGCACGCGGCCGTCGGCGAACATCTCCCTTGAGTCCATCGCCAGACGTATGAAATGAGGAGTTCGAGCAAGGGCCCGATCGACCAAGTCGTAGTCGGCAACGAGCTGGCACAGCGTTCCCTCGAGTGACACGAAGGAAACGACTGGCGTTCTCCTCCGCTGTTGGGGACGTCGGGTCGGCTGAAATAATGGCCGGGACGATACGGTGGCGAGTCAGAGCGCCGTGATCCACCGCGCGATCTCGTCAGCGATCTCGTCGCTATTGTCTTCGACCATCAGCGAGTGGCCGTTCCCAGCGAGAAGAGGCAGTTCGGACGACCAGAAGGTGACGGCGGCGCCCTGATCGGTGAGCCAGGCCACGATGTCCTGATCCAGCTGCGAGGGGTGGTCGGTATCGGCTCCACCCGTGAAGACGAGAATCGGCTTGTTCGTGAACGCGTCGGTCGGCCCGATCCTCATTTGGCTCCCACCGATGTTCTGACGCTGATAAAGCATCCGGGCCGGGATCGGCCGAAGGGTGCGGCGGAACACCTCGATGCACTCGCGGGGGAACCGCCGGCTGGGTCCGATGGCCTTGTCGTTCACGAAGGCGCTTGTGGGTTCCCAGAAACCCATCTTCGGGATGGTCCAGTCGATGGCCGCTCCACGGATGGAGACCTCCTGGTCGGACTCCCTCACGATCTCGGGCACCGCCTGTATATTTCCAGGCGGGCCCGGAGCGACGGCTACGAGCCCGTCGATGAGATCGCCATGCGTCTCTAGGAGGCGGAAGCCAATCGGACCTGCCATCGAGTGCACGACCAGCACGACGTTCCGGCCGAGACCAGAGAGGAACACGCCCATCCCTCGGCACACGCTCTCATAGTCCAGCCGCGCAGACGCCGCACGATCATCGACGTGTTGGGCCGCCTCATAGGACAACCCCAGCCAGTCCACCACCAGCACACCGTAGCCATGCGATACGAATCGTGCCGCCCAGCCCTGTCGGCCGTCGGGCGTCTCGAGATAGTACTCGTTCGAGGCACCACCCCCGTGCACGAGGACGATCCACCGAGCAGGCGCACCCGACGGCGCCAGTTCGGTGTACGAGATCGGCGCGACGTCGTCTGGGCGTGAAATCGAATCCATAGCTTCCCCAGGCCTGTTAGGCAATGACGGCGTCGAGGGCCCGTGCGAGCCTCTCCGGATGCGTGAGCATCACCAAATGGCTTCCGTCGATCTCGATCGTGCGCGGACTATCAAGCCGCCCGGCCGCGGCCTGGTAGATCTCAGCGGGAACGGCCTGGTCCTGAGCGAGGAACACATAACTTGACGGGATGCTGCTCGCCCAGAACCGGTCGAGGCGGATCGGCTCATCGGACCAGCCTGCCGGCGCTGGGACGAGCCTCGGCTCGAGCGCGGCGAGCTGCTGCTGCTCGAACGGGGACATGTCCTGCATAGACGCGGCCCAGAGCTCAGGCGGCATGACGATGGTGTTGTCGTCGGACTGACTCGCAAGCGCCTTCGTCGCTGCGACCAACGGATCGGGGAGCACGTCGTTAATGGTCTCGCCGTCGCGCAGCACCCAGGCGTCGACGAAGACGACCCGGCCGATGCGCTCGGGCATCGCCTCAGCGACGAGTTGGATGAGCGGACCTCCGCCGCTATGACCGACGAGCACGATGTCGAGCTGGGTGAGCTCTCTTACCTGATCGATCAGATCGCGCGCCATCATGCTCATCGTGACGCCGGAGCGGTCCACGTCACCGTCTTCGAGACCGCGCAGCGTCGGCGCGATCACCTCGTGCCCCATTCTGCGCAATTCGTCGGCGACGCCGTCCCACACCCAGCCGCCTACCCATCCGCCGTGCACCAGTACGATCTGCATTGATCATCCTCTTCGCATATTTATCTGCTGAGCAGAACTTGTTCCTAACTAGAAGACACAATAGCTTGCGCGGCGCCAACAGTCCAGCATGGCTCGAGCTCTCTTCAGAACGCGCCGAACGACCCCTGCACCAGGTCGCAGGGGAAAGAGACGACGAGCCTTCAGGAGGTCAGGTCGGCCAGACGTACGGCTGCCTCATCGAGGAGTGCGACGAGGGTCTTCACCTTGCGGGGAGGCAAGCGGAACACCGGGGCAGATGCGTTGATCGCCAACCGCAGCCCGCTCGCCGAGGGAACGGCCACGGCCACCGAGGCCACGCCCTCCTCGCTCTCCTCCCGGTTCGTTGCATAGCCCTGCTTCGCGACAAGATCCAGTTGTGCGAGGAGCTCGGTCTTGGTACGGATCGACTGCGGAGTCACCTGTGAGAGTTGCTCGTCGGGGTAGAGACGGTCCAATTGTTCTCGCGGGAGCTGCGCCAGGAGAACCTTTCCCGTGGAGGTGCAATGGGCCGGCATCTCCTTGCCCAACCGTGAAGCGACTCGCACCGCCGTCGTCGGTTCCGAGACTGCGAGAAAGCGAGTGGAGTTGCCGTCGAGCGTGCCGAGGTGAACCGTCTCGCCGGCTTGGTGGCTGAGTTCCTCGAGGATCGGTTGCACGATCTGCGGGATGTCCATCTTTCTCAGCACCGAGAAGGCGATCGTGGTCAACGACGGCCCTGGCCCGTATGTCTTCGTTCGCGGGTCTTGCCGCACGAATCCTCGCCATTGAAGCATCGCGAGGATGCGATGCGCCGTTGAGGTCGCGACACCCAGGTGCTTGCTGGCGTCCGTCAGTCGAAGTTCGTTCTTCTCACCGAGCAGGAGCAGGAGTTTCAGGGCATTGTCGACCGACTCGATCGGTATTGCGGAGCCGCATCGACTCCGTCGGCTGCTCTATTTCTCTGCACAACAGAAACTGTATCGTTCCTGCCGGCCCTCAGGGCCGCCATCAAGGGCAAGGCGATCCCGTCCAGGTCTATCCGGACGCCGATTCGAGCAGCCGGCCCAGTCGTACACGAACGTCGGAAAGCGACGATCCCGCTGCGATGGACCGGCGGACTTCGACGAGAGCGCGGGGCCAATTCAGTACCACTGCCCCGTCGAATGACAGACCATTCTGAGAGTACAGAGACGCGATCCGGTCGGGTGTTCGAGGGTCCGTCACCATCTCGGGGTTGACTGCCGTCGTGCGACCGACGATGTGCAGCTTCCAGTTGAACTGGTCACTCCAGACATACTCGACAGGCAGATATGAGCGTCGGTCGTCGGGATGAGCGATGTTGTGCGCGACACAGCGCGCCTGGTCGACCGCATTCGTCCAGTGCTCAAGACGGGTGAGATCGCCGCGAACCGGATGCCGCCACCGCGCAACATCGCCGATCGCATGGATTTCCGGGGCGCCGAGTGCCGTGAGGAATTCGTCGCAGACGAGACCGTCGTCGATCTCGAGCCCTGAGTCCTCGAGCCATTCGACGTTCGGCACTGCCCCGATGCCGATGACGACGACATCACCGTGGAGCTCGGAACCGTCATCCAGGAGCACGCGGAAGTCTCCCTTCGCACCGTCGATCTGCGCGACCGTCCGTCCGAGAACCGCATGTACGCCATGCCGGGAGTGCTTCTGCGAGAAGAGGGCGCCAATCTCGTCACCGAGCCGGCGTGACATCAGGTCGCGTGTCGCCGAGACCAGGGTGACATCGACTCCGAGCCCAAGAGCGGTCGCGGCGACCTCGGCGCCGATGAAGCCCGCTCCGATGACGATGATCCTGCGATCGGGAACTAGCTCGGCGCGCAGCCGGTCTGCGTCGTCGAGTGTCCGCAGCACATGGATTCCCTCGCCTTCACCCCACGGCGACGGCCGCGCGCGGACGCCGGTCGCCACCACGAGGTCATCGAAGCCGACCCGCCGTCCATTCGCCAGCCGGAGCTCCGACAACGCACGGTCCAGACCTACCGCCGGCACACCGAGACGAAGGTCGATGTTAAGCTCGAGCGCCTCCGCCGCCGTGAGGAGCGTGACCTCGGCTGCACCTGCACCGACGAGGTATCCCTTCGACAGCGGCGGCTTGTCGTAGGGCAGCACGGGCTCGGAGCCGATGAGCACAACGTCTCCGCGATACCCCTCTGCCCGAAGCGCCTGCGCGGCCCGTACCCCCGCGATCGACGCACCGACAATCGCTGTCGTCATTCGTCTTCCACCCGGAGCGCGGAAACCGGGCAGCTGTTCGCCGCCTCGGTGACCCGTTTCCGGTCGGCCTCGTCGACCTCTGTTCTGAGCAGGATCACGACGCCGTCGTCATCGAGATCGAAATAGTCTCCCGCGGCCATGATGCAGTTGGCGTAGCCCTGACAGAGCCCGAGATCCGCTTTCACGACAGGCATGTGTCACTCCTCTCCTGCTTCTTCAGGCGTTATCTCAGGGAACATCGGTGCGAACGGTTGGGCGATCATGGCGGAGAACGTCGCCGTAGTCTGCCAGGTCAGCGCCTCGAGCTCGAGCGGATCGAGAGCGACCCACTGCCCGGATCGCGGCGACTCGATCAGGAGCCGGGAGCCGTTGCGTGTCTCCACGCGAGATACCCGGATCTCCGAGAACTCATTGGCGATCGAGATCGGAGCCCCTACCCGCTGGTCTTCGAGCCGCTGACGTTCGTCTGCTGCTGCGATGGCCGCGATGCGGTCGTCCTCTTCGCCTTCCCATTCGAGTTTCATAGGAAGATCGCCAGATTCTGTGTGCGCAAGACCGACTCGTCGACCGTGATGGTTCGGCGTGCGAGCTGCAACCCGCCGCCGACACGTCGCAGAACGTCTTCGCGGCCGGCCGAGATCACCGCGGGCTCGTGCACGTCGCCGCGACTGCGGAAAAGAAGCACCGCAGAATCGACGACGACCTCGCCCGGGACGTCGCTCTCGAAGGTGCGCACGTTCGTGACGAAGTGACGGAGCCGGGA
The DNA here is from genome assembly GCF_047238045.1 of Microbacterium canaveralium. Lineage (NCBI taxonomy): Bacteria > Bacillati > Actinomycetota > Actinomycetes > Micrococcales > Microbacteriaceae > Microbacterium > Microbacterium canaveralium. The sequence goes on from NZ_JBDFMA010000006.1 coordinate 5,441, forward strand.
GGGCGGATCCTCTGTCCAGGCGTGTTCCGTGAGGAAGCGGGCGACCCGCCGGCTCAGGGAGTACTTGTTCTCGTCCCAATGCGCCATGCCCGGAGACGTCGAGTACCCGGCGCCGAGCGCGGTAGTGACCTGCACGGGCATGATGTAGTGCACATCGTCGGCGATGAGGTCGAGCCAGTCCTCGTACCGCTGCTCGTCGAGGATGTATGCCTCTTCGACGAGCCACCTGTGCGTCTCCAGATGCAGGCCGTCCGAGAACGACAACGAACTCCCCACCCGCGTGGCTTTGGTCGTATGTGCTCCGAGCGGCGACTCTTTCAGTCGAACCCAGCGCGCCTCGGTCATGACAGCCCCTCCGGCATCCCCACCGACGAGATGATCAGCGCGGTCGGCTCCGTCTCGAGGTAGTCCGCCCAGCGCTCGAGCAGATGCCGCTGGTTGTACTCTCCGTAACCGACGTGGGCCACGCCCGGGCCAGAGAACGCGTCCGGTCCGAGCGGCTCCACGACGAATCTGCCGTCTTTCAGCACGCCCATCCGGCTGTTCAGCAGCAAGCGCCGCGCCATATTCCCTTTCGCGGTGTTCGTAAGGGACACCCAGTTCTCCACATCGTCCTGCTCGAACATCCCCGTGCTGCCGAAGCACATCAGGTACGCCTTGTACGACAGAGCCTTGAACTCCTCCGGTGCCGCTGCGTCGACGGCGAACCAGGAAAGCACCTCGGTCTCGTTCTCGCTGATCGGCTGCCAGGTACGGATCGAGATGAACGGGAGCACGTCGTCGCCGTCTTCCACCTTCGGCCAGTTGTGCACGAAGCTCATGTTCGGGAAGATCGAGGCCGCCGAGATCATGAAGCCGTTCTCGCCGATCACATTGAGCTGGTCCTGGGACCAGACCTCCTTCATCCGGTCGATCATCTCGTCGGGGTAGCCCACGTAGCGCAGCCGCTCCTCGAGCGTTCCCTCCGGAAGCTTGTAGGTCGTGCCTCCGCCGTTGCCCGCCCAGTACGTGTTGCCGTCTTTACGCTTCTCCGCCTTCGGTTCGCGGAAGAGGCCGATCTCGACCACCGAGGTGTGGGTCTGTGGCGTGTGGTACATGTCGCCGGCGAAGTTCTCTGCGCCGATCTTCCAGTTCGCCTTCACCCGCCAGCGCTGCGGGCCGCGGAGCTCGATGCCCGAGGAGCTCTGCTTCGTGTAGTAGTCGAGATAGAAAGCGAAATCGCCGAGGTAGTCGATCAGCGGTGGCGCATCCGGATCCATGCTGATGAAGATCAACCCGTTGTAGCTGTCGAGGCTCGGCGCCGGAAGCAGGCGGGCTCCCTTGCGATTGAAGCCAGCCTCGCCACCGTACGCCTCTTCGTGGAACGGCAGCCCCACGATTCGTCCGTCGTTGCGGTACGACCAGCCGTGATACGGGCAGCGGAAGTGCGAGGCGTTGCCCATTTCCGCCCGGCACACCTGCATTCCTCGGTGCAGGCACATGTTGAACATCGCCTTGACGGAGCCACTCTCGTCGCGCACCACGATGAACGAGTCGTCGAGCACTCGCCGCACCACGTAGTCGCCGGGCTGAGGGATCTCTGATTCGTGACCCACGAAGATCCACGCGCGACTGAACAAGCGCTCCCGCTCGAGCCCTGTGCGTCAGGATGGGGTGAGACACCAGCACTGCTGACCTTCGCACTGCACGGGGCGAGAACGGACCAATACTGAGATGACGATGACGGTTGCTGACGTCGGCACCGATGATGGGGCTATGGCTCCTCGTGCTGACCGGCCCAAGAGGCGGACGTTCACCGCCGAGTTCAAAGCGGCGATCCTGGCCGAGTACGACGCCGCGGACCGCTCTGGGCGTGGGGAGATCCTGCGCCGGGAGGGCCTGTACACCTCCCACATCATCGAGTGGCGCAAGGCCGCGGCCGCCGGCTCGCTGTCCGGGCTGGGCAGCAAGCCGCGGGACCGGCGCGAGCGGGAGCTGCAGGCGCTACGGGCCCGGGCGGAGAAGGCCGAGGCCGAGCTGGCCAAGACCAGGGCGGCGCTGGACCTGATGGGAAAAGCACACGCGCTCTTGGAGACGCTCTCCGAGAGCGCGGACAAGCCGCCGCGGTCGCCGCGGTGATCAACCCGGCCGTCGACGGGCTGGCCGAGCACGTCGGCACCGCGGCTGCGTGCGCGCTGCTGGGTCGCTCCCGCGCCAGTCACTACCGGGCCAAGAACCCGCCACCGCCACGTCCACGGACACCGCGGCCGGCACCGGCGAACAAGCTGTCCGCCGCCGAGCGGGCCCACGTGCTGGCCGTGTTGACCAGCCAGCGGTTCGCGGACAAGTCGGTCGCCCAGGTCTGGGCCACGCTGCTGGACGAGGGCACCTACCTGTGCTCGATGTCCACGATGCACCGGATCCTGCGCGAGCACGACATGGCCGGGGAACGGCGCCGGCAGGCGAGCCACCCGCCCCGGACCCGGCCCGAGCTCGTCGCGACGGCGCCGGGGCAGGTGTGGAGTTGGGACATCACAAAGCTCAAGGGGCCGGAGCGGGGCGTGTACTACGACCTGTACGTCGTGCTCGACATCTTCTCCAGGTTCGTCGTGGGCTGGACCATCGCGGCCCGCGAGGACGCCGAGATCGCCAAGAACCTGCTCGAGCACGCCATGGGCATCCATGGCGTGCCGGAGGCGATCCACGCCGACCGCGGGACCTCGATGACCTCCAAACCGGTCGCTCAGCTGCTCGTCGACCTCGGGGTGGCCAGGTCGCACTCCCGCCCGCACGTGTCGAACGACAACCCTTACAGCGAGGCGGCGTTCAAGACGCTGAAGTACGCCCCGGTCTTCCCCGAGCGCTTCGGGTCCCTGGCCGACGCCGGCGCGTTCGCCGAGCAGTTCTTCGCCTACTACAACCACGAGCACCGCCACTGCGGGATCGGGCTGCACACCCCCGCCAGCGTCCACTTCGGCACCGCCGGGCAGGTCCGCGCCCAGCGCCAGGCCACCCTGGACGCGGCCTACGCCGCCCGTCCCGAGCGCTTCGGCCACCGCCGACCCCAGGCGCCCAAGCTGCCCGAGGCCGCCTGGATCAACCAGCCCTCACAGGAGGCCCTCATACAGACCGCCTGACGGAATCTGTCTCACCCGCCTTGACACTTTCCGCTTCGATTACAGCCCGATCACGGAGCGACCGACGATTTCGTGGCCGAATGGGGCCCGAGTGGCGTTCTATGTCGGGCTGAACATCGAGCACTATCAGATCGACAAGCCCTCCACGAGCATCTTCGGCGGTACCGCGATGCTGCAGCCGGATCCTTCGGGAGCTGGGGTATGACTACGTCCTGGACTGGACGAACGACGATCAGCCGTATCCGCTGAACGTCGACGGGATGTTCAGCGTTCCCTACACGATAGAACTCAACGATGTGACGATGTTCGTGAGTAAGAGCTATACCGGCCCGCAGTTCCTGGAAGCGGTGATCGACCAGTTCGATCAGCTCTATTCAGACTCCGAGCACTCGGGTCGCGTCATGTCGCTGCCGTTGCACCCGTTCATCGTCGGCCAGCCGTTCCGCCACCGCTACCTTGATCGGGCCCTCGAGCACATCACGTCTCACGATGGTGTCTGGGTGACGACGAGCGATGCCATCGCGGCGCACTATCAGTCGACGGGGAACAGGAGAGCCGATTCGTGACGAATACGGAGCTGATCGATGAGTACGCACGGCTGCGCGACGAGTTCAAGGCCAAGGGATTGGGCGGCCGGATCGGCTACGGCGAGAAGCCGGCGCTGCTGATCGTCGACTTGATCACCGGATTCACGGACAGCCGTTCGCCCCTGTCAGGCGAACTGGAGTCACAGCTGGCCGCCACCAATGCCTTACTCGTCCCCGCCCGTGAACTCGAGATCCCCATCTTCTTCTCGACGGTCGCGTACGACACCGAATTGCAGGAGGCGGGGCTCTGGATCAAGAAGATCCCGTCCAACCACCTGTTGGTGGAGGGCAGCGAATGGGTGGAGGTCGACAGCAGGCTGGGCCAGCTGCCCCACGAGATGACCCTGGTGAAGAAGTACGCATCCTGCTTCTTCGGAACTGATCTCGCCGCACGCTTGATCTCACGGGGTGTCGACACCATCATCATCGTCGGCTGCACCACCAGTGGGTGCGTGCGCGCCTCGGCGGTTGACGCCTGCTCCTACGGCTTCCACACCATCGTCGTCGAAGAGGCAGTCGGCGACCGGGCAGCCCTTCCGCACCTGGCCAGCCTCTTTGACATCGACGCGAAGTACGGCGATGTCGTCAGCCTCGACGACGCACGTGCTTACCTGCGGGGGCTTGCGCAACAGAACGATTGACTGCAGTAACGCCGTGGGGCCAACTTCCTCTGTGCGGAATATTGAACCGGCGTGCAGGCCGAGATCCCGCAGATGCTGGCGCAGGGCGGCGGATCCATCATCAACACCGCCTCGTCCCTCGGGCAGGTCGCCATCGCCCACCAGTCCGCCTACGTCACGTCGAAGCACGGCGTCATCGGCCTCACCCGAGCCGCCGCGGTGGAGTACTCCGACAAAGGCATCCGCGTGAACGCAGTGCTGCCCGGGGTGATCCAGACGCCAATGATAGACGCGCTGGAGGAGACCTACCCCGGCTTCAAGGACGCGCTGCTGACGAAGCACCCGATCGGCCGACTCGGCACGCCGCACGACATCGCCGAGATGGTCGCGTGGCTCGGTTCCGACGCGGCCGCCTTCGCGACCGGCGCGCAGTTCGCCGTCGACGGCGGGTACCTCGCGATTTAGACGAGGTGGCCACGACGGACGGGAGGCACGGTGTCAGCTGACACCGTGCCTCACGTCCGTCACCGGTCGCGCCGCGACCCGCGTGTCAGCCGTTCTTCGCGGCCAGTCGGTCCGTCTCGCTGTCGTTCCGCCACCCGGCGGTCGCGCCGCCGTCGACGCTGTAGTTCTGTCCGGTCACCCAAGAGGACTCGTCGGAGGCCAGGTAGAGCGGCATGTACGCGATGTCCTCGCCCGTGCCGGGGCGTTGAATGAGCGCGTTGCCGACCTGCCAGGCCTTGCCCTCCGCATCCACCGCCTTGTCCGTCGCCGGGGTGCTGACGAAGCCAGGCGAGATCGAGTTCGCGCGGACGCCGTAGCGGGCGCCCTCCGCAGCGAGCGACTTCGTCATCGCGATGACGCCGCCCTTCGCGGTGGTGTGCGCGACCTGGCGAGCGGCTCGATCCCGCGACCTTCGCGATCGACGGAAAGCAACTCGAGATCGATCTCGAGTTCGAGGCCTGGGCCAAGAGCGCGCGCCGCATCGGCGCAGCCACCCGGCGTCCGGCGAGGACGTCGCGGGGCGGACGGGCCGATCTCAACACGGTGCGTGAATGGGCCAGTCAGAACGGACACCAGGTCAGCGATCGCGGCAGGGTTCCCGCGTCCATCCTCGAGGCGTACGACGCGGCGCACTGACGCGGTCACTCCTGGGCTGAGCCGCGCGCTGCGCGCCAGTGCTCCGTGACGGGATAACCGGAGCGCACGTGCGCGCGCACGTGGACCTCCCCCGAAGGGGATCCGCTGCCGCCCGGCTCCGGCGGCGGAGGGTTCTGTGTCCAGCCTGAGCCAGGGACCCAGACCGTCCCCGGTTGCACGGGCGCGTCGGCGAGCGCGGGATCGATCAGCTGACGCGCGAGAGCCACGGCCTCACCCAGATCGGTGATCCCGCCGGCTGAGGGCGTGCCGGCCGCGAGCACCCGGTAGGGACCGTCCCAACCGTCCGGGACCGTGAACGTAGTGAACGAGTCGAGCTTTGACAGTGCACGCTTCGCGTCGATGGCCATCTGCAGCTCGCGCAGGTCGACGCGCTGCGTGCGTGCAATGGTGACGATGTCCACCAGGTCTTTCGCGCGGCTGCTGGGGCGGCCGTTGTAGGTGCTCATCGTCGCAGTGACCTTCTCCGCGACCTGATCGGAGATCGGGAACAGCCGGTAGGGGTGCGACGGGACCGGCCGCCCCAGCTGCAGCCGCGTCGACGGCTCGATCGTCTCGACGCGGCCGACCGGGGGAGGGCCGACGACCACGTCGATGGGGATGTCGGAGATCCTCCGGCCGGTGTTCGCGTCCAGACATGTGAACACCAGGCGCCGGGTCGCGACACCCGGCTGGTTCTCTCCTCGCCCGGTCGCACGGGCACGGGTGAGCTGGAACCGCACATGGTCGCCGAGATCACGCGCGGCTGCCTGCTCGAGCGCCTGCTGCGCGGCATCCAGATCGGCGGCGCCGGTCGAGGCCAGATCCAGGTCTTTCGTCGACCGTGACTTCGGCACCCGGGCGAGCATCGCCGTGCCGCCCTTGAGCAGCCACTCGGACTCTTCCCCCTCCGCAAAGACCCGGCTGAGGAAACGATCGTGCTGTGCCTGCACGATCTGCGCATTCACATCCAGCGCGCTCGCGCCGTCACCGGCTGCCTTCGTCGCGGCCGCCTTGATCGCCTGCGCAAGCCCCGTCCAGTCTTTGTAGCCGTCGGGCTCAGGCATCGGCCGGCACCACCGCGTCGACGCCCGCAAGAGCGAGCAGATCAGCCGCGAGCGCGGCACCCGAGGGGTACTTGTTGGGCTTGGCCAGCGGCTCCAGATACTCGGTCAGGCGGGCGGGGGAGAGCAGCTTTCCCGCGTCCGCGGCGTCGGCGAGCGCATCGGCGACGAGGGAGCGGTCGACCCACTGCTCGATCAGGTCGGCGATCGTGCGCTCGACGCTCATGGTCGGCATCCCGTCGACGGAGACCACCTCGGTGGGCGCGAGCTCGCGGGTGCGGAGCCGCACCCCGTCCAGGCGGGTACCGCGGCGGGTGGGAACGACGAACTCGAGTGGCCCGGGGAACCAGTCGCCGATGCCATGCAGCTGCGCGGCCGTCTGGCCTGCGGCGACGACGGGCGGGACGCCGGTGTCTGTGCGGGGACGGTCGGCGCCGCCGAGGGCGAGCCAGGTCGCGAGGATCGCCTCCTGCTCGTGCTCTGGCGCGCCGGCGAGGCGGTAGACGCCGCGCGCGACGCGGATGAGCGCGCCGCTGTTGGCGAGGCGCGTCAGGGTCGGGCGCGCCACGCCAGCCTCGAGCGCCTGGGCGGTGGTCACCAGGCCCCAACGCTGTGACGCGAGCTCGCCCAGACGAGCGAAAGTTGATCCTGCCATGCGCACAGTGTAGCGAGAAACCGCAACAAACGTTGTAGCTCGTTCAGATTGTCGACTTCGAGCCTCTGGGGCCACCCCTTAGCAGTGAGGGGGTTCCAAACCCTCGGGAACGGGTTATATTCGGGAATATAACCATCTGTGAGGAGGAGAAGATGCGGACCCACACCTGCCCGCCGGACCACAAGCACGGGCTGACCTCCACCTGCTACGTCGTCCACCTCTGCGGGTGCCGCGCCTGCATGGACGGCAACGCGCGCCGCCGCCGCGACCGCTACCGTCTCCTGGCCTACGGGCGATACCAGGACGCGCACCAACCCATCGAGCCGATCCGGCAGCACCTGCAGGCACTGGTCGACACCGGGATGATCCCCGAACGGATCGCCATCAGCGCCGGCGTCGGCGGCGCCACGGTCCGTCGCCTGCTCAACAGCGAGACGGCACGGTTCGTCACCGGCGCCACCGCCCGCAAACTCCTCGCAGTCACCCCCGACAGCAGCACTCTCGCCGCGCAGGGCCGAGTCAACGGCCGCGGCACCCGCCGGCGCCTCCAGGCTCTGGCCGCGATCGGATGGAACCACCACGAGATCGCACGCCGACTCGGCTACCCGCGCTGGAAGGTCAACAAGGCACTCGAAGGCGCCTACGTGGACATCCGTGTCCACGACGACATCGCCGCGCTCTACGACGAGCTCTGGGACCAGCAGCCCCCCACCCACACCCGAGCGCAGCGGGTCGGCCGCTCCTACGCACTCACGGTCGCACGCCGGCACGGCTGGCTGCCGCCGCTGGCCTGGGACGACATCGACACCGACCCGGCACCGCCCACAGCCGGGCAGGAACCCCTGCTCGACGAGATCGCGATCGAGCTCGCTCTCGCCGGCCAGAACGTCCGCCTCACCCGAGACGAGCGCCTCGAAGCCACCCGACGCGGGACCGAACGCGGACTCAGCCTCACCCAGCTCAGCGACCTGCTCGGCGTCGACGTCCGCACCATCGACCGCGACCGTGACGACCTCGGACTCCGGCAGGCCGCCTGATGAGCAAGACGCTCGACATCCTCGAAGCCGCCCTGCACGGCACCACCGCCGGCTACCTGGCCGGATGCCGCAGCAAGGGAGGATGCCCGAACCACGGCAACCGCCAGCTGCTCACCTGCACCGAAGCGGCCCGCGCCCGCCGCCACTACTTCTCGCTCGCCTCGCTCGAGGAGACCGAGCCGATCACCCGGCAGATGCTCCGCGACGCCAAGAACAGCCCCTTCGCACCGAAAGAAGCCGCAGATGTCTGACCAGCCGAACACCTTCACCATCGACTCCACCAAAGAGGGAGAGTGGCTGCGGGTCGTCCGCGCGCTCGGCGGCCATCGCTGGGCCCTGTCGCTGCGCTTCAACCCCCTCCCGCTGACTCAGCGAGGCGCCCGGCACACCCGGCCAACGCGGCAGCCCACACCCCACGCGGCAGCAGGCCACGGGCCGAACGCGAGACTGCACCTGCCCAGCTGCGCGATCTCCCCCCAGCTCGGCAACGGCCGCGGCGCCCACCTCAAGCAGATCCCCCACCTGGGCCGAACCGAGGAGCACTGATGACCGACATCGCCGTGCGCCTCCAGGAAGCCATGACCATCCAGACCGGCACACCCGTCACCGTCCGATGGAGCTTCCGCGAGTTCGCGCTCAACTGCACCCGCCGCGACGGCCGCCCCCTCACCCAACGGATGCACAGGCTCTTCCAGACGCTGCTCAACCGTGAAGCGCTCCGCGAGCTCACTCCAGGAGAAGACCCAACGATGGGATCCCGCGCAACCCTCATCGAGATCATCGACGACCTCGCCGTCAGCGCCGACCACCAAGGCGCCCGCGCGGCCGCGCTCGCCGAGGTCCTCCTCAGTGCCGGCATGTTCCACCTCGGCGACCAGCTCCGCCGCCAGAGCCACGCACTCTCAGAGCTCGACGCCGACGACGAAACCCTCGAGGTCATCGACGAGGCACGCACCCAGATCGCCCGAACCATACTGCTGCTCGACCAAGCCGACACCGCACAGGCAAAGGAGCGCAGATGAACCGACGCACCCGCCGCGCCAGCACAGCCCTCGCCGCGGTCGCAGCTCTCGCGCTCGGCTTCGGCGCCCACCAGCTGGGCATCACCTCCTGGATCGACACATGGACGCGCCCGCAGGCACCCGCCCCGGACCCGACCTACGACTACACCGCGCTCGCCGCAGTCGCGCAGGAGCTGCCGCTGATCGATCCCACCGAGGAGATTCCCGAGTATCGCCGCGCCACGTTCGGCGAGCGCTGGATCGACATCGAGGGAAACGGCTGCGATCAGCGAGACGATCTCCTCGCCGTCCAGCTGCAGGACGTCGTCCGTGACGGTTGCACGGTGCTCTCCGGCGTGCTCGACCCCGATCCGTACACGGGCACACGCATTGAGTTCGAGCACGACCGGATCGCCGCCCCTGGAGCCCCGGGAAGCTCCGGCGTCCAGATCGACCACATCGTCAGCCTTTCGGCGGCGCACGCCGGGGGCGCGTGGGCGTGGACCGAGCAGCAGCGCATTCAGTTCGCCAACTCGTTCGACAACATCGTCGCCGTCGATGGCAACACGAATGCGGCCAAGAACGACCACGGGCCAGCCCTGTGGCTGCCATCGAACGCCGACTACGTGTGCACCTACGTCGCCCGCTACACGGAGATCGTCGACACCTGGCACCTCGCGGTCGACGAAGCCGACCGCGGTGCGCTCGTGGACACGCTCTCAACCTGCGCTGCCCAGCAAGCCAGCGACGAGAGCGGGAGCATGTCGTGAAGCCGCTACGAACCCGCGTGGGATCTCGCCGCGCGCGCCTGACGCTTGGCCGCGCGAGCGCGGTCTACGACCTCGTTCGCATCCGTCGTGTCGACACCGAGGGTGCGCCTGATCACCTCGAGCTCGGCGTCGGTCCAGCGGGTGCGCCCTCGCATCCGCTCACCGAACGTGACGACGTTCAAGCCGAGCAGGTCGATCAGAGCCGCCTGCGTGGGAACCTCGGGCGCCCCCGCCCCGTCCGCGATCGCCGCCCGCAACCGCTCCGCGAAAGCCGCATCGCGCGCCAGTCCCGGCATCAGTCGCGGCCGGCGGCCGCGCTGCGAGGGCGCCCTGCGCGCGCGCTCCTGCGCGAATGCGTCGATCGCGGCCTCGTCGTAGAGCGGGGAGTTGCCTTCTATGGCAACCGGCTCGGGGAGCAGAGGACCCTCCTGGCCGGCTCTGCGCAGCTTGTTGCTGATGGAGCGCATCTTGTAGACCGCGACGACGGACACGCCGAGCTTCTCGGCGACGTCCGCCGTGGTGAGGTGCCGTCCGGTCATCAGCGCTCCTCTCAGCTGGATGAATATAACCACTTTCGCGGTTACGGCGCGCCGCGGCAACCAGACCCAACTTGGTTGGGGATGCTGGGGCGCATGGCTAACAAGGACGCGGACGCCATCCGTGAGGAGCTCCGTCGCATCGGCCAGCAGCTCGCGCAAGCGGACGAGCTGCGCGAACGCCGCGGCAAAGTCGTCGACGAGGCGCGCGCGGCCGAGCTGACCCAGCGAGAGATCGCCCTCCTGCTGGGGATGACCGAGGAAGGGCTGCGGAAGGCGCAGAAGTCCTACCACGGACGCGGGCGCTCTTACGGCGGCCGCCTCGCGTCCTAGCGACCCCGCCAGACCTTCATGGAGCGCCCGTCGACTGCGAAATCTGATTGCAATTTTCAAGCACTCTTGACTAATATAACCTGACGAATGAGGGGGTGAGATGGACGAGCTGAACTACCGACCCAAGCCGTGGACGCCGAAGGACGTGCCCACGATCTGGGTCGACCAGACCACCGGGCAAGGCGTCACCGACGCCGGCACGCCCGTTCGCCCCGTCATCGGCGAGCGCCGCAAGAACCCCAACCTGACGGACCTGCTCGACACGGCTGCCTCGTACGGCGCTAACCGCATCATGCTGACCGGGAAGCGCCCCGAGCCTGCGCCTGGCGTGCGGCACTGGCTGTACGTCCAGACCCCGAACTGGAAGCCCGGAGCCCACTGGGTCAACAACGGCCCGCCCACCGGTCGGTTCGAGCACGCGGTCACCGGCTTCAAGATCGAAGTCCGCACCGCGGAGGAGTGGTTCGGCGACGGGCCGCTGACCCCTGCCCAGGCTCGTCTGGCCTGGAACGTCACCGCGTCGATCATTCGCCACGCCGACGAGAACGCGCGCCTGTTCAACAGCCCTGCCGCCACCGGAACGAACCTGTGGGCGCTGTCGCTGCCGAAGAACATCAACCCCGTGCCGGTCGAAGACGACATCGCCCAGGAGATCCACTTCACCTCGGGCCTGCACCACTACGACCACCTGGTCGCGGGGGAGTCGTTCGCCAAGCACGAGGACTGCGTCCCGCTGATCGACCCGGCCAAGACGAAGAAGATCAGCGAGTTCGCCTACGTCGACGGCCGGTTCATGTTCGCCGGCGTCGGGCGCGAGCTCGGTATCGGCCCCGCGATCCGGCTGAACCAGGCCGCCGCGTACGAGCTGCTCGAGCAAGACCCCTACGCGCGCGCCCGCTTCCACGTGCGGTTCCGCGTCCCTCAGGGCTGGAACCACGTTGGCCTGCTCGGTGTGAAGCACCTGGACGTTCGCGAAGGCTGGTTCTATCCGAACCGGCCCGGAGCGGTGCACGACACCTGGGCCGACGGCAGCGAGATCCACGTCGCCCTCAAGCACGGGTGGGAGATCCGCCCTCACGAGGCCGTGGTGTTCCGCAAGGCCAAGCCTCTAGACACCTTCACCGAGCGCATGACGCGCGCCCGCGAGCGAGTCCAGCTGCAGGACGAGATGCACCCGGACCTGCGCCGCGCTGTGCTCGCCGCGCTGCGGAACATCATGCTGCACTCGATCGGTGCATTCGCCGCCGCGGGCCGCGACGAGACCCGCGTCGCCGCGTCGCCCGATGACGTCCCGCCCGAGTACAGGGCCAAGATGCTGCGACAGGGCAACCTCTGGATCTATCGCATCCCGTCGCGCCCGAACGACCGCACCCGAAGCTTCTACCACCCGGAGCTCGCCGCCCAGGTCTGGGGTCGCGCACGCGCTCGCGTCCTCCACGGCCCCAGCTCCCTCGGCGGCTACACCTCCGGTGCTCTCACGGTCGACCCCTCGACGCTCATCGGCATCCAGGGTGATGCGATCTACACGACCAAGCTGCCGGCGTGGTCCCTGCCGGACCGGTTCATCGGCGGCGGCGACGACGGCAAGACCGGGCGCCTGCGCCTGCAGGGCTACCTCAACGGATCCTTCATCACGCCGGAGACGCTGCGGCAGCGTGACGCGCTGAAAGCACGTGCCGAGCGGGCCGGCATCGCCAAGGCGCTCGAGCAGGCAGAGGAGAAGGGCTGATGGCTGACCAGCAGCGCACCGCCCAAGACCTCATCCGCGATCTGCGGCGCAAGGGCATCAGCACGGCCGAGATCGCCGAGGAGCTGCACCGCTCGCCTCGAATGGTCCGCAAGATCCTCAACGGCGAAACCAGCGGCGCCCTCTACCGCCAGGCGCTCCAGGAGCTCGCTGACACCGGACGCCTCACCCACGTCCCGCCGCGGCGCCGGCGCAAGGACGGCTCGATCGCCCCCGTGCGAGGCAAGGCCGGCGCCAAGCCCGTCATCCCCGAAGACCTCAGCGGCACCTACGTTGAGGGTCGCCAGGGTGGTCGGCTGCGCGTCGACGTGGCATACGCCACCGGGGGCGACCGGTACATCGAGATGCGCATCCCCAAGGGCCGCACCGCGAAGGGCCGCGAGCAGGCGAACGCCGAACTGATCAAGCAGGTCCGCAACGCCGCCAAGGGCCAGTCCCACGACAAGCAGAAGCAGATCACCGCCCACCTGACCTTCTCCAACGGCCGCGTGATGGAGGTCAACTCGTACAACGCCTCGACGATGCTCAAGCGCATCCACGAGAACGGCGGCGACGCCCTCGGCTGGTTCCGCGAAGAGTCGAAGAACCGATACGTGAACCTCGACACCAGCCGCGACACCATCACCGGCGTCACCCTCAACGTCGTCAGCACGGCCAAGACGACCGAGTACCAGAGGCAGGCCGAGCGCGGCCGCACTCGCCGCCCCCGCTCGCTGTCGCCGGCGGAGCTCATCAGCATGGAAGAGAAGCGGCGCATCGAGGAGCGCCGCGCTCGCCGCCGTGGAAACCGAGGAGGTGGTCAGTGACCATGGCCGCCCCGAAGAAGCCCACAGCTGCAGCGAAGCCCCGCGCACGCAAGGCCGCGCCCCCCGCTGAGGAAGTCACCAGCGACGTCGACCAGGCAGCGACGTCCGAAGCACCCGCACGCGCACCTCGCGCAAGCCAGAAGCCGGCAGCGGCGAGCGCGACGCCTCCTGAGTCGGCCGAGGCGGAGACGCCACCGCCGGCGAAGAAGAAGCGGGGGCCCTACAACGTCGTCTACGTCCAGAAGAAGCCCGTCTCGATCCGTCTCCCCGACGACGCGCTTGAACTGATGGACTGGGCCAAGCAGGATGCAGCCAGCCGCGGCGACCGCCTCACCAAGGACGAGATCGTCACCGTTGCGCTTCGCGCCTACTGGGGCCGCAAACGGCGCCGCGGGTAATGACCGTCTCCTGAGCTGCTGGCAGGGAAGTCGAGATGAGTGAAACTAACGGGCCGGCCGAGTTGCCGGTCTACTCGATCGCCGAGGCATTCGTGAAGCGATCCGGAATGTATATCGGGCAGCCCGTCACGTTCGAGCGAGTGCACACGTTCCTGCTCGGTTTCGAAACGGCGATGTTGTACGTTCGCGACGAGCTCGCGCGCGATCGCAATGCGTTTCAGCCCGTGGGCGTGCTCGGTCAGTTCCGGGAGCAGCTGCGATCCGAGGGGCGGCTCAGGTGGGACTCCTGGTCCCTGACGATCGTGGCGGAAGCGATCGGCTGGACTGGCGACGAGCCTCCGGCGATCGACGATCTGACCGAAGAGCAGCACCTCGAGGCAGTCCGGGACCTTCTCCCGTTGCTCGAGAAGGTCTTTGCCCTCCCCGCGGAGCTTGTCACCTCGCTCCGTGACTCCGCCTGAGAAGGGTAGGCACCCCACCGCTGTCGGTGTGTCGTCCCGCCCATCGAGTTCGAGAACGCGTTCTATGCTGTGCGGCGATGATCAACCTGACCGCCACCGTCCCGCTTGGACCGCTGACAGAACTTGTCGGACGATCCCTCTCGGCGACTGGGAGATGGGTCAACTCATCCGGTAGCGCCTACCTGTCATATCCATCACTCAGAGGATCCTGACCCGGACGAACGATCGCAGTCGCTCGAGGGCAAAGGACCCGTGCGGATGTCGCGCGTCACACCTCGACCTCGAACGGCAACTTTCGCAGTGTCGTCGCGGAAATCCCGGTGCTCTTGTACATCCGGGCGTGGGCGTACTGGATCTCCGGCAGCAGATCGATGCGGCCGATCGCCTCCAGCATGATCTCGTCGGCCTGACCGGTGAGATGACGCAGTTCGGGGATCGCGTACCCGCCCACGTACTTCCCGGAGTTGAGATCCCAGGAGCGCACGGCCGGCAGCGCCTCCTCGATCCTCTCGCCGAGCTCCACCAGAGCATCGAACGTGTCCTGCCCGTAAGCGTGCGGGGAGAATGGGATCTGCGACATCGTGCCCTTGGTGACGTTGAAGCAGTCGCCCGTGAACGTCCACCACAGGAACGCCAGCCGCGACGCCGCGATCGCGCTGGCCGCGAGCTGGTCCTTCCGGTTCTGAACGAACAGCTTCCCCTCGTTGAGGGGCACCGTGGCGTGCGTGGTCTTGTCGTAGGTGACCGGCGGCACCGTGTACGTGCTCAGGAAGTACGTGGCGGTCTTCTTGAAACCGACGGAGTAGTCGCTCACACGGACAAGCGGCGTCGAGGAGATCGTGCCCTTCGCAAGCAGCGTGTCGATCAGCTCGAACATCGCGTCGCTGCTGGCGCGCATCCAGTTCGGGGTCCGCGAGCCGGCGGGCCGAAGCGAATACCGCAGTGTCGCCATCAGATGCGGACGGAACGCCTCGATCCAGCTGTGGGTGAGCGTCGTGTGCAGCTCGGAGACGCTGCCATACCCGGCGGCGGTGATGATCGTGCTGCGCACCTTCACCTGGAACAGGGCAGCCGGGCGTTCCTGGAAGGTGCTCACCCAGATCGCATCGAACCGCCGCTCGTAGAACTTCCGCAGTGACTCGTCGCGATCGGCGAACTGGCTGCGGATGGGAACGATCAGGCTGAGCCG
>NZ_JBDFMA010000006.1:20997-62871 GCF_047238045.1 Microbacterium canaveralium
CGTGGACCGAGCAGCAGCGCATTCAGTTCGCCAACTCGTTCGACAACATCGTCGCCGTCGATGGCAACACGAATGCGGCCAAGAACGACCACGGGCCAGCCCTGTGGCTGCCATCGAACGCCGACTACGTGTGCACCTACGTCGCCCGCTACACGGAGATCGTCGACACCTGGCAC
Organism: Microbacterium canaveralium; assembly: GCF_047238045.1. Lineage (NCBI taxonomy): Bacteria > Bacillati > Actinomycetota > Actinomycetes > Micrococcales > Microbacteriaceae > Microbacterium > Microbacterium canaveralium. The sequence continues at coordinate 21,174 of NZ_JBDFMA010000006.1, forward strand.
CTCGCGGTCGACGAAGCCGACCGCGGTGCGCTCGTGGACACGCTCTCAACCTGCGCTGCCCAGCAAGCCAGCGACGAGAGCGGGAGCATGTCGTGAAGCCGCTACGAACCCGCGTGGGATCTCGCCGCGCGCGCCTGACGCTTGGCCGCGCGAGCGCGGTCTACGACCTCGTTCGCATCCGTCGTGTCGACACCGAGGGTGCGCCTGATCACCTCGAGCTCGGCGTCGGTCCAGCGGGTGCGCCCTCGCATCCGCTCACCGAACGTGACGACGTTCAAGCCGAGCAGGTCGATCAGAGCCGCCTGCGTGGGAACCTCGGGCGCCCCCGCCCCGTCCGCGATCGCCGCCCGCAACCGCTCCGCGAAAGCCGCATCGCGCGCCAGTCCCGGCATCAGTCGCGGCCGGCGGCCGCGCTGCGAGGGCGCCCTGCGCGCGCGCTCCTGCGCGAATGCGTCGATCGCGGCCTCGTCGTAGAGCGGGGAGTTGCCTTCTATGGCAACCGGCTCGGGGAGCAGAGGACCCTCCTGGCCGGCTCTGCGCAGCTTGTTGCTGATGGAGCGCATCTTGTAGACCGCGACGACGGACACGCCGAGCTTCTCGGCGACGTCCGCCGTGGTGAGGTGCCGTCCGGTCATCAGCGCTCCTCTCAGCTGGATGAATATAACCACTTTCGCGGTTACGGCGCGCCGCGGCAACCAGACCCAACTTGGTTGGGGATGCTGGGGCGCATGGCTAACAAGGACGCGGACGCCATCCGTGAGGAGCTCCGTCGCATCGGCCAGCAGCTCGCGCAAGCGGACGAGCTGCGCGAACGCCGCGGCAAAGTCGTCGACGAGGCGCGCGCGGCCGAGCTGACCCAGCGAGAGATCGCCCTCCTGCTGGGGATGACCGAGGAAGGGCTGCGGAAGGCGCAGAAGTCCTACCACGGACGCGGGCGCTCTTACGGCGGCCGCCTCGCGTCCTAGCGACCCCGCCAGACCTTCATGGAGCGCCCGTCGACTGCGAAATCTGATTGCAATTTTCAAGCACTCTTGACTAATATAACCTGACGAATGAGGGGGTGAGATGGACGAGCTGAACTACCGACCCAAGCCGTGGACGCCGAAGGACGTGCCCACGATCTGGGTCGACCAGACCACCGGGCAAGGCGTCACCGACGCCGGCACGCCCGTTCGCCCCGTCATCGGCGAGCGCCGCAAGAACCCCAACCTGACGGACCTGCTCGACACGGCTGCCTCGTACGGCGCTAACCGCATCATGCTGACCGGGAAGCGCCCCGAGCCTGCGCCTGGCGTGCGGCACTGGCTGTACGTCCAGACCCCGAACTGGAAGCCCGGAGCCCACTGGGTCAACAACGGCCCGCCCACCGGTCGGTTCGAGCACGCGGTCACCGGCTTCAAGATCGAAGTCCGCACCGCGGAGGAGTGGTTCGGCGACGGGCCGCTGACCCCTGCCCAGGCTCGTCTGGCCTGGAACGTCACCGCGTCGATCATTCGCCACGCCGACGAGAACGCGCGCCTGTTCAACAGCCCTGCCGCCACCGGAACGAACCTGTGGGCGCTGTCGCTGCCGAAGAACATCAACCCCGTGCCGGTCGAAGACGACATCGCCCAGGAGATCCACTTCACCTCGGGCCTGCACCACTACGACCACCTGGTCGCGGGGGAGTCGTTCGCCAAGCACGAGGACTGCGTCCCGCTGATCGACCCGGCCAAGACGAAGAAGATCAGCGAGTTCGCCTACGTCGACGGCCGGTTCATGTTCGCCGGCGTCGGGCGCGAGCTCGGTATCGGCCCCGCGATCCGGCTGAACCAGGCCGCCGCGTACGAGCTGCTCGAGCAAGACCCCTACGCGCGCGCCCGCTTCCACGTGCGGTTCCGCGTCCCTCAGGGCTGGAACCACGTTGGCCTGCTCGGTGTGAAGCACCTGGACGTTCGCGAAGGCTGGTTCTATCCGAACCGGCCCGGAGCGGTGCACGACACCTGGGCCGACGGCAGCGAGATCCACGTCGCCCTCAAGCACGGGTGGGAGATCCGCCCTCACGAGGCCGTGGTGTTCCGCAAGGCCAAGCCTCTAGACACCTTCACCGAGCGCATGACGCGCGCCCGCGAGCGAGTCCAGCTGCAGGACGAGATGCACCCGGACCTGCGCCGCGCTGTGCTCGCCGCGCTGCGGAACATCATGCTGCACTCGATCGGTGCATTCGCCGCCGCGGGCCGCGACGAGACCCGCGTCGCCGCGTCGCCCGATGACGTCCCGCCCGAGTACAGGGCCAAGATGCTGCGACAGGGCAACCTCTGGATCTATCGCATCCCGTCGCGCCCGAACGACCGCACCCGAAGCTTCTACCACCCGGAGCTCGCCGCCCAGGTCTGGGGTCGCGCACGCGCTCGCGTCCTCCACGGCCCCAGCTCCCTCGGCGGCTACACCTCCGGTGCTCTCACGGTCGACCCCTCGACGCTCATCGGCATCCAGGGTGATGCGATCTACACGACCAAGCTGCCGGCGTGGTCCCTGCCGGACCGGTTCATCGGCGGCGGCGACGACGGCAAGACCGGGCGCCTGCGCCTGCAGGGCTACCTCAACGGATCCTTCATCACGCCGGAGACGCTGCGGCAGCGTGACGCGCTGAAAGCACGTGCCGAGCGGGCCGGCATCGCCAAGGCGCTCGAGCAGGCAGAGGAGAAGGGCTGATGGCTGACCAGCAGCGCACCGCCCAAGACCTCATCCGCGATCTGCGGCGCAAGGGCATCAGCACGGCCGAGATCGCCGAGGAGCTGCACCGCTCGCCTCGAATGGTCCGCAAGATCCTCAACGGCGAAACCAGCGGCGCCCTCTACCGCCAGGCGCTCCAGGAGCTCGCTGACACCGGACGCCTCACCCACGTCCCGCCGCGGCGCCGGCGCAAGGACGGCTCGATCGCCCCCGTGCGAGGCAAGGCCGGCGCCAAGCCCGTCATCCCCGAAGACCTCAGCGGCACCTACGTTGAGGGTCGCCAGGGTGGTCGGCTGCGCGTCGACGTGGCATACGCCACCGGGGGCGACCGGTACATCGAGATGCGCATCCCCAAGGGCCGCACCGCGAAGGGCCGCGAGCAGGCGAACGCCGAACTGATCAAGCAGGTCCGCAACGCCGCCAAGGGCCAGTCCCACGACAAGCAGAAGCAGATCACCGCCCACCTGACCTTCTCCAACGGCCGCGTGATGGAGGTCAACTCGTACAACGCCTCGACGATGCTCAAGCGCATCCACGAGAACGGCGGCGACGCCCTCGGCTGGTTCCGCGAAGAGTCGAAGAACCGATACGTGAACCTCGACACCAGCCGCGACACCATCACCGGCGTCACCCTCAACGTCGTCAGCACGGCCAAGACGACCGAGTACCAGAGGCAGGCCGAGCGCGGCCGCACTCGCCGCCCCCGCTCGCTGTCGCCGGCGGAGCTCATCAGCATGGAAGAGAAGCGGCGCATCGAGGAGCGCCGCGCTCGCCGCCGTGGAAACCGAGGAGGTGGTCAGTGACCATGGCCGCCCCGAAGAAGCCCACAGCTGCAGCGAAGCCCCGCGCACGCAAGGCCGCGCCCCCCGCTGAGGAAGTCACCAGCGACGTCGACCAGGCAGCGACGTCCGAAGCACCCGCACGCGCACCTCGCGCAAGCCAGAAGCCGGCAGCGGCGAGCGCGACGCCTCCTGAGTCGGCCGAGGCGGAGACGCCACCGCCGGCGAAGAAGAAGCGGGGGCCCTACAACGTCGTCTACGTCCAGAAGAAGCCCGTCTCGATCCGTCTCCCCGACGACGCGCTTGAACTGATGGACTGGGCCAAGCAGGATGCAGCCAGCCGCGGCGACCGCCTCACCAAGGACGAGATCGTCACCGTTGCGCTTCGCGCCTACTGGGGCCGCAAACGGCGCCGCGGGTAATGACCGTCTCCTGAGCTGCTGGCAGGGAAGTCGAGATGAGTGAAACTAACGGGCCGGCCGAGTTGCCGGTCTACTCGATCGCCGAGGCATTCGTGAAGCGATCCGGAATGTATATCGGGCAGCCCGTCACGTTCGAGCGAGTGCACACGTTCCTGCTCGGTTTCGAAACGGCGATGTTGTACGTTCGCGACGAGCTCGCGCGCGATCGCAATGCGTTTCAGCCCGTGGGCGTGCTCGGTCAGTTCCGGGAGCAGCTGCGATCCGAGGGGCGGCTCAGGTGGGACTCCTGGTCCCTGACGATCGTGGCGGAAGCGATCGGCTGGACTGGCGACGAGCCTCCGGCGATCGACGATCTGACCGAAGAGCAGCACCTCGAGGCAGTCCGGGACCTTCTCCCGTTGCTCGAGAAGGTCTTTGCCCTCCCCGCGGAGCTTGTCACCTCGCTCCGTGACTCCGCCTGAGAAGGGTAGGCACCCCACCGCTGTCGGTGTGTCGTCCCGCCCATCGAGTTCGAGAACGCGTTCTATGCTGTGCGGCGATGATCAACCTGACCGCCACCGTCCCGCTTGGACCGCTGACAGAACTTGTCGGACGATCCCTCTCGGCGACTGGGAGATGGGTCAACTCATCCGGTAGCGCCTACCTGTCATATCCATCACTCAGAGGATCCTGACCCGGACGAACGATCGCAGTCGCTCGAGGGCAAAGGACCCGTGCGGATGTCGCGCGTCACACCTCGACCTCGAACGGCAACTTTCGCAGTGTCGTCGCGGAAATCCCGGTGCTCTTGTACATCCGGGCGTGGGCGTACTGGATCTCCGGCAGCAGATCGATGCGGCCGATCGCCTCCAGCATGATCTCGTCGGCCTGACCGGTGAGATGACGCAGTTCGGGGATCGCGTACCCGCCCACGTACTTCCCGGAGTTGAGATCCCAGGAGCGCACGGCCGGCAGCGCCTCCTCGATCCTCTCGCCGAGCTCCACCAGAGCATCGAACGTGTCCTGCCCGTAAGCGTGCGGGGAGAATGGGATCTGCGACATCGTGCCCTTGGTGACGTTGAAGCAGTCGCCCGTGAACGTCCACCACAGGAACGCCAGCCGCGACGCCGCGATCGCGCTGGCCGCGAGCTGGTCCTTCCGGTTCTGAACGAACAGCTTCCCCTCGTTGAGGGGCACCGTGGCGTGCGTGGTCTTGTCGTAGGTGACCGGCGGCACCGTGTACGTGCTCAGGAAGTACGTGGCGGTCTTCTTGAAACCGACGGAGTAGTCGCTCACACGGACAAGCGGCGTCGAGGAGATCGTGCCCTTCGCAAGCAGCGTGTCGATCAGCTCGAACATCGCGTCGCTGCTGGCGCGCATCCAGTTCGGGGTCCGCGAGCCGGCGGGCCGAAGCGAATACCGCAGTGTCGCCATCAGATGCGGACGGAACGCCTCGATCCAGCTGTGGGTGAGCGTCGTGTGCAGCTCGGAGACGCTGCCATACCCGGCGGCGGTGATGATCGTGCTGCGCACCTTCACCTGGAACAGGGCAGCCGGGCGTTCCTGGAAGGTGCTCACCCAGATCGCATCGAACCGCCGCTCGTAGAACTTCCGCAGTGACTCGTCGCGATCGGCGAACTGGCTGCGGATGGGAACGATCAGGCTGAGCCGGCCATCCGGGCGCGTGATCTGCGCCGAGCGCTCGCAGCAGGAGGCGTAGATGTCGTCGACGTTGTCTGTCTCGAAGCCGGTGATGCGGTAGCTGAGCTCGCGCCGGTTGACGTAGGGTGGGTTGCCGATGACGACGTCGAAGCCGCCCTGATTGGGGTGTGACACGTCGCCCCGCACCGGCAAGAAGCGCGGCCCGTACAATGTCCAGCGCATCGAAAAACACCCCGCGACCTTCCGACTACCTCCGGACGTCTTCGAGTACATCAACCAGGCACGCGACGAAGCCGCGGCCCGTGGTGATCGCCTCACCAAAGACGAAGCGATCACCATGGCAGTCCGCGCGTTCTGGGGCGGCAAGCGCCAGCGCCGCCGCTGATCACCACACCGACATAACCGACGAAAAGAACTCTGGAGGCATCTGATGAGCCGTCGATCTATGCTCGAGCAGGAAACCGATCCGCTACACCCCGCGCGGATGCTACCGCGCACCTGAGACGAACGCGCGGTCCTTCACCGAGGATGGCTACATCTCGACATGATCAACCGAGGCAGCGAGAAGATTTCGTGCGAAGAGGTGGAGGACCTCGTCTACCGCTATGACAGCTTCGATCTAGCGGCCGCCGTCGCGATGCTCGACCCCGTGTTCAGCGAGCGGGTATGCGTCTACGTGAGTCTCAAGGAGGGCGGCCCGCTCGGGCTCGAACGGATCCGCGCCGCCATGGAGTCCGCCGGGGTGGCTAAGCATAAGCACCCCGAGCGGCTGATCGCCGTCGACGACATGCCCCTCACCAAGGTAGGCAAGATTGACAAGAGGGAGCGGAGAGGGCTTTGCCCGCCGCGACAGCGCCTAATGGGGCAGACGCTCAGCGCCCGCGCCGCCACGCGAGCCAGTGGCGGATGCTCTCCTCGAGCGCGTGCAATAGAGGCAACATCACCCAGATGACGCACGCGACGGTCAGTGGCGTCGTACATAGGATCTGGAGGTACGGCGGCAGGCCGGTCAGGAGCGGAGCGATGAAGTAGGCGTTGAACATGGCAGGCGGTACCAGCGCGATCCACACTAAAATCGCCGTCCACCACCGCGGGCGCGCGGGACCGGCCGTCGGGATTGCACCGGTGAGGGCGTCCGGAGTCAGTGGACGGGCCTGCCCGATCGTGAGCGGCACGGCCTGTTGCAGGTGCGCCTGCCGCTCCTTACTGTCCTCCCACCGGATGAGGTCATGGGGGGAAGCGAACGTGATCTCGACGACAACCTGGCGCCGGTGCCGTTCCGAGACTCGGACCTTCGACTCCCGGTAGCCGGGGAACGACTGGGCCCGGCCGGTGAAACCATGCGCCCACTCGGTGAGATCGTCCAGCCGCCCGGGGACGGCTGTGCGCGCCACCCGAGCCGTGACCGTGAGGTTATCTGGTTGCATGGTGTCCTCCCGGGGCAGAGGAAGCCCCGTCTCCCAGCGTATTGCGCCGATGACGCGGCACTGAACAGCTTCCGACCATCGGGGTCCGGATCAATAGCGCGAAATAGTGCTCTTCCGAGCAGTGGAGTGTCACCGCCACTGCCGCCTCACGCAGGATGGAAAGTTGAAAGACCTGGATCGACGGGGAGGTCATTTGCACGAGGCGTTTCGCTTGCTGCGGGAAGAAAGGCTCAAACGAGGCCGATACCATCGCCGAGCGACGGTGTATCACCCGGACGTAGAAGAGGTCGACCAGCTCTACGGTGTCCGGCTTCAGCTGGAGTCCTTAGGCGCGCGCCGGACGGTGGACGGATGCTGCGCTCCGAGATCGGCGCTTCGCGCGAGTACGGGACGCTAATGGATGCGGCGCTGGCAGTCGGTGACATGGGCGCCTGGCTGGTGGCGCACCACGCGTTCCTCCGCTGCTGCGTCGCGCGTGCAGACATCCCGTTGGGGCGGGTAGTGGACTCCTACCCGGAACGCTGCTTACACATCTATCAGGGCCGCGTCCGTTTGAGTGGTGGTCTTTCGCTTCGTTGCGATGATCAGCTGTCGTTAGTTTAGGCGGCGGTGATCTCGGGGAGTATCACCGCCTCGTCGATGGTGGGGGTGGTCGCGGTGAGCTCGGTCATGGAGGCTTCGGAGAAGTAGCGGCGGTCGGCGGCTTCCCATTCGTCGTGTTGCTCGACGAGGACGGAGCCGGCCAGGCGGAGCAGGGCGGCGTTGTTCGGGAACACGCCAACGACGTCGGTGCGGCGCTTGATCTCCCGATTGAGGCGTTCCAGCGGGTTCGTGGACCAGATCTGTCGCCAATGCCGGGCGGGGAACGCTTTGAACGCGAGGATGTCGTCACGGGCGTCGGTGAGCATCACGGCGGTCTTGGGGTGGACGCGCTCGATCATGCGCACGACTTCGTCGAACTGGGCATCGATGTGCTCGGCGTCGGGTTGGGCGAAGATCGTGCGGATCACGCTGGCGACCATCTCCTGCCGGCCCTTCGGGAGGGCGGTCAGGACGTTGCGCATGAAGTGGACGCGGCAGCGCTGCCAGGCGGCGCCCTGCAACACGGTCGCTGCGGCCTTCTTCAGTCCGGCGTGGGCGTCGGAGATCACCAGCTTCACCCCGCCCAGACCTCGTGTCTTCAACGAGCGCAGGAACTGCTTCCAGAACTCCTCGGTCTCGCTGTCTCCGACATCGAAGCCCAGCACGACCCGCCGCCCGTCAGCGGCGACGCCGATCGCGACGACGACCGCCTGGGACACGACACGGTGGTCGATGCGGACCTTGCAGTAGGTCGCGTCGAGGAACACGTAGGGGTAGGCGATGTCAGACAGCGAGCGGTCGCGGAACGATGCGACCTCGGCGTCGAGCCCTTGGCAGATGCGGGACACCTCGGACTTCGAGATGCCAGTGTCAGCGCCGAGCGCTTTGACGAGGTCATCGACCTTCCGGGTTGAGACGCCGTGGAGGTAGGCCTCCATCACGACCGCGAACAAGGCTTGGTCGACCCGGCGGCGCCGCTCCAGCAGCGACGGGAAGAACGACCCCTGCCGCAACTTCGGGATCCGCAACTCCAGATCCCCAGCCGTGGTCGACAGCACCCGCGGCCGGGAACCGTTGCGGGTAGTCGTGCGCTCGCTCGTGCGCTCGTAGGGGGCGGCGCCGATGAATGCGGCTGTCTCCGCGTCGATCAGCTCCTGGTAGAGCCGCTCGGTCGCGGCTCGGATGCGGTCGGTGGTGCCGGTGAGCTTCAGTTCCCCGAGCAGCTCGAGGAGGGCAGACTGGTCAAGAGCCATCGTGCGGTGTCGTCTTTCTGTGTGAGTTCTTGGTCGTTCTCACTGACCATCGCACGATGGCTCACCCCGTCGCGGTCACGACGCCGCGGGCCCGAAAGACCACCACCCCGCGGGACTCCAGGTCTATCAGTTGTGGCACCCGCAGTCGTTCGCCATCGCTCATCGCGAGTACGAGGCCGTCCTCGAGTCGATCGTCAGGCGTCCGACGCCCAGGGGATCGATCTGTCGCCGCTGGCGACCCACGAGTTCGCCTTCGACGATGCCGCCGCCGCCTTCGAGCAGTCCCGCGACGCGTCCAGCAGCCTGAAGGTCCTGCTCCGACCGTAGAGCGCCTGGGCCGTCGGGGCCGTCACAGGGAGCCACGCGGGCGGCGTGGGGTGGCACGGGCTGCAGTGGCACCGCGGAGACGATCCTCCCGCCTGTCGGGTCGGCATCGGAGCGCGCGGTGCAGGAGGAGCGCGCCCACGTTGCAAGTAAGCTTTCTGCCGTGCAGAATCGACAGCTCGGGTCGCCGGGCGATCCACCCCAGTATCCGATCGAGTCGGTCGACAACGCGCTGAAGCTGATCCTGCTGCTGGGTGAGGAGCACGAGCTGCGGCTCACGGACGCCGGTGCCCTCCTCGGGGTGGCGACCTCGACCGCGCACCGACTTCTCGCGATGCTGGCATGGCGCGGCTTCGTGCGGCAGAACCCGGTGACCAAGGCTTACGGCCCTGGCCCGGCGCTGACGACGGTGGCCTTCTCGGTGCTGCGCAGGATGGATGTCCCGAGACTGGCGCAGCCGATCCTCGAGGACCTCAGCGCCGCCCTCGGTGAGACCTGCCACCTGGGCACGCTCGAGGGCAACCATGTCCGATTCCTCGCCGTTGCCGAGCCCGATGTGGCCGTGCGCGTGGTTTCGAGACTGGGCAAGACCCTGCCGGCGCATTGCACCTCGACCGGCAAGGCGCTGCTTGCCGAGCTGAGCGACGAGCAGCTCTTCCGGCTGTACCCGGACGAGCAGCTCGAGATCGTCACACCGAACTCCATACGTTCCCGAGACGAACTCGTCGCCGAACTGGTTCGGACACGACTGGACGGTTATGCCGTGAATCGGCAGGAAAGCGAGGACGGCGTGGCGAGCGTCGCGGTCCCGGTCCACGTCTCGTCGGGACTGCGACTGGCGATCAACGCCTCCGCGCCCGTGCAGCGGTTACCGCCGGGCAAGGTCAAGTCCCTAGCGCGGTCACTGCAGGACGCCGCGATCCGCCTCGCCGAACTGTTGGGGTGAACCGGCCCGGGTCGTCGTAGCGCCCATGGATGCGCTGCGCACGCGAACACGCCGCTGATGAGCGTGGCTGCGGGAGCGACCGACCCGCCGCCGTGGGCCTCAGTGCCCGTTGGCCGGATCGTCCGGGTCGCGGGCGGCTTCTTCGCCTTGATCCAGCCCACTCAGCGTCGCCATATCCTCCGAGCTGAGCGTGAAATCGAAGACGTCGATGTTCTGCGCGAGATGCTTCTCATCGCCGGCGCGCGGGACGGGAACGATCCCTTCCTCGATGTGCCAGCGCAGTAGGACCTGTGCGGGCGACTTGTCATACTTCGACGCGATCGCGGTCACCGCGGGATCGGACAGCAGGGCTCCTCCGCGTCCGAGCGGGCTCCACGCCTCGGTCAGGATGCCGTGAGCGCGCTGGAAGCTGCGCTGTTCGACACGGGCGATGTCGACGCTGAGCTGGATCTGATCGACGTCGGGGACGACACCGGTCGCGTCGACGACGCGCTGAAGGTGGTGAGACTTGAAGTTGGAGACGCCGATCGCCTTCACTCGTCCCTCTTCGAGCAGTCTCACCAGACCCTTCCACGCTTCGACGTATCGGTCGAGGGCCGGAACCGGCCAATGGATCAGGAACAGATCGAGGTAGTCGACGCGAAGGGTCTTCAGCGATCGGTCGTACGCGCGCTGCACTCCCTCGACGCTGTGGTCCTCCTTGTTGAACTTGCTCGTGATGAAGACCTCGTCACGAGGGATGCCCGATGCACGCAGACCGGCACCGACGGCCTCCTCATTCGCGTACTTGTACGCCGTATCGAACAGGCGGTAACCGTAGCCGACCGCCTTCTCGACCATCGTTGCGCACTCGTCTCCCGTGAGTGGCCACGTGCCCACCCCGATTCGCGGGATGCGGTGACCGTGCAGGAGGGGGAGGGTGGTGTCGTCAGCTCTCATCGGGCGGCCGCCTTCGCCGGAGCCGTGCTCGAGGGCTCGAGGAGGGCGCGCAGCCGATGTATCAGCTCGTCCGCCTTCGCTCGCGAGGCGACCGAGCGGCGGGCGTCGACGAGGGCACGCGGCCAGTTCACGATGACGGCACCTTCGGCCTGCCCTTGGCTCTCGCCGTACACGACGGCGAAGCGGTCCTGCGCAGGGTCGCCCACCATCGTCCAGTGATCAGATCCGGTATGCCCGACGATCTGGATCTTCCAGTCGTACTGGTCGCTCCACACATACTCCGTCGGGTCGTAGCTGCGCAGGTCATCCGGGTGAGCGATGTTATGCGCGACAATCAGCGCCTGATCCGTCGCGCTCGTCCAGTGCTCCAACCGGATCGGGTCGGGATGCCGTCGGTTCATGAATCGTGCCACGTCGCCGATCGCATACACGTGGGAGACGCCGACGGCGGCAAGCGTGCCTTCGCAGACGACACCGTTATCCAGCGCGAGGCCCGACGACTCGAGCCACTCCGTGTTGACGACCGCTCCGATACCGAGCAGGACAGCGTCGACATCCAGCGTCGCGCCATCGGTGAGCGTGACCTGGACGCGGTCACCCGTGCGCTCGACGTTCTCGACGGAGACGCCGAAGCGTAGCTCAGCACCCTCCCTGCGGTACTTCTCCGCGAAGATACCGCCCACTTCCATATTCATCGCCCGGCCCATCGGAGCACCGATCGGTTCGATGATGGTGACCTTGACACCGGCCGCAAGCGCTGTGGCGGCCGCCTCGGCGCCGATGAATCCGGCGCCGACCACCGCGAGGTGGCGGCCCGGAACGAGCTCCTTGCGCAGCTCGTCGGCATCGGCGCGGGTACGCAGCACGTGGACGCCGGGAGTGGAAGCCCACGGGGTTCGGCGAGCTCGGGCACCCGTCGCGATGACGAGGATGTCGTAGGTCAGCTCGCTGCCGTCGGCGAGCGTCAGCGTCTTGCCGGCAGGATCCAGCTCGGTCGCGGCGACGCCGAAACGGGTCTCGACCCGCAGGCCTTCGAGCGCTTCCGCCGTCGTCAGCGCGATCTCCGGGTCGGATGCGGCGCCGCTGAGGTACTTCTTCGACAGCGGGGGACGGTCGTAGAGGGGATGGCTCTCCTGGTCCACCAGCGTGATCGCGCCGGTGAACCCCTCCGAACGAAGATTCTGTACGAGCTTGACTCCGGCGACGGAAGCACCGACGACGACGACGTGAGACATGCGAATCGGCTCAACCCTCGACAGACAGCGCCGAGACCGGGCAGCTTCGGGCGGCTTCCTCGACGCGAGTGCGCTCCGCGTCCGGCACCTCGAGCTGCAAGAGCACGACCTTGCCGTCGTCGTCGATGTCGAAGTAGTCTCCCGCGGCCACGACGCAGTTCGCGTAGCCCTGGCAGAGGGAGAGGTCAGCCTTCACCGTGGCCATGGTCATTCCTCGTTGATGATGGGTCGGGGTCGGGGAACACGGGCGCGTACGGCGACCCGATCATCGCTGAGAACGTCTGGACGGTCTGCCAGGTGAGCGCCTCCAGCTCGAGCGGGTCGAGTGCGATCCATTGTCCGGATTTCGGAGAGTCGATGAGCAGACGCGTCCCGTTGCGGGTCTCGACCCGGCTCACCGTGATCTCAGAGAACTCGTTGGCGATCGTGAGCGGCTCGCCGACGGTGCGCGCGACCAAACGTGCGCGCTCCTCGGCGGCGGCGATCGCGGCGGCCCGATCGACGTCGGCGCCTTCCCACTCCAGGGTCACAGGAAGATCGCCAGGTTCTGGGTGCGCAGCACCGACTCGTCGACGAGGATGACGCGGCGCGCGAGCTTGTACTCGCCTCCGACGTCACGGAACACATCCTCCCGGTGGGCGGAGATGATCGACGGCTCGTTCACGTCTCCTCGGCTGCGGAACAGCAGCATCGCGGAGTCGGCGAGCACCTCGCCGGGCACGTCGGTCTCGAACACCCGCACGTTGGTCACGAAGTGACGCAGCCGGGACGGAGGGTCCTCGGTCCAGGCATGCTCGGTAAGGAACCGTGCGACGCGCCGGCTGAGCGAGTACTTGTTCTCGTCCCAGTGCGCCATCCCGGGGGACGTGCTGAAGGGCGTGCCGAGTGCGGTGGTCACGCGGACGGGCATGACGTAGTGGATGTCTTCCGTCAGCATGTCCAGCCAGCTCTCATACCGCTGCTGGTCGAGAGTGTAGGCCTCTTCGACGAGCCAGCGATGGATCGTGGCGTGCAGCTCGCTCGTGAAGGGCAGGGACGAGCCCACCCGGTCGGCGAGGGTTGACGACTTGCGAAGCCGGGAGACTTCGGAAACTGCCTTGCCGGTCTCCTCGATCATCGGACCACCTTCTGACCATTGTTCGTGATGCCCGCAGGTCGGGGCTCGACATCCAGTGGCGGCTCGCCGCCGATCGACAGGGCACGGAAGTCGACGCCCTCGTACTCCGACTCCAGGTAGTCCGCCCAGCGGTGGAGCAGATGGCGCTGGTTGTACTCGCCGTAGCCCACGTGCGCGACGCCGGGGCCGGCGAACTGGTCGGGGCCGAGCGGCTCGACGACCGGCGATCCATCCTTGAGGATGCCCATGCGGCTGTTCAGGAGCAGGCGCCGCGCCATTGATCCCTTCGCCGTGTTCGTGAGCGAGACCCAGTTCTCCACGTCGTCCTGCTCGAACATGCCCGTCGACCCGAAGCACATCAGGTAGGCCTTGTACGACAGTGCCTTGAACTCCTCCGGAGCCTCAGCGTCGACCGCGAACCAGGAGTACACCTCGGTCTCGTCCTCGCTGATCGGAAGCCACGTCCGGATGGAGATGAACGGGAGCACGTCCTCGTCCGAACCCTCCTCGACCTTGGGCCAGTTGTGGACGAAGGACATGTTCGGGAAGAGCGAGGCCGCGGAGATCATGAACCCGTCGCGGCCGATGACATCGAGCTGCTCCTGAGACCAGGTCGCCTTCATCCGCTCGACCATCTCGTCCGGGTAGCCGACGTACCGCAGCCGCTCCTCGAGCGTGCCCGGCGGGAGCTTGTAGGTCGTGCCGCCTCCGTTGCCGGCCCAGTATGTGTTGCCGTCCTTGCGCTTCTCGGCCTTCGGCTCGCGGAACAGCCCGATCTCGACGACCGAGGTGTGCGTCTGGGGCGTGTGGTACATGTCGCCGGCGAAGTTCTCGGCGCCGATCTTCCAGTTCGCCTTGACGCGCCACCGCTGCGGGCCCCGGAGCTCGATGCCGCTGGGGCTCTGCCGGGTGTAGTAGTCGAGATAGAACTTGAAGTCGCCGATGTAGTCCTCGAGGCTCGGCGCATCCGGGTCCATGCTGATGAAGATCAGGCCGTTGTACATACCGAGGTTCGGCGCCGGCAGGAGCCGTGCGCCCTTTCGGCTGAACCCGGCCTCGCCGCCGTAGGCCTCCTCGTGGAAGGGGAGTCCGACGATGCGTCCGTCGTTGCGGTAGGACCACCCGTGGTACGGGCAGCGGAAGTGCGAGGCGTTCCCCATCTCGGCCCGGCAGACCTGCATGCCGCGATGCAGGCACATGTTGAAGTGGGCGCGGATCTCACCCTTCTCGTCGCGGACGATGATGAACGAGTCGTCGAGTATTCGCCGGACGACGTAGTCGCCGGCCTGAGGAATCTCGGACTCGTGGCCCACGAACAGCCAGGCGCGGCTGAAAAGGTTCTTTCGTTCGCGCGCGAAGATCTCCGCGTCGTTGTAGATGTACGCCGGTATCATTCCGCGACGGATCTCGTCGTAGATCGTCATGCTGGAAGTGCTCATCGTCGCGCCTATCCGTAGTGTAATGCTTCGACACCGCTCCGACGTCGCACGTCGAAGCGGGCCGAGGCATAGTTTCTGATGTGCAGAAATTGATTCTGCCACACACGCGCGCCTTACGTCAAGTGGGCCCGAGGAAGGCCTTCGCGGCCGCGCTCGGAGGAGGAGGCGATGCGTCGCGGCTGCGAGGACCATCCTCCCGTCCCAGAGGGTGGGCATGCTCCTCTGGAACACAGAAACCGCTTCTGCTGGAAACGAGGAGTCAATGATGAGCCCGTCGACCGATGTCGCAGACCGGGAATGGACCGTCACTCTCGATGGCAAGCCGTGGGCCAGTGCCGCGCGCTACGAGGTCGAGAACCCCACGACCGGGCGTCCCCTGACCTCCGCCCCCGACCTCTCCGAGGAGGAGGTCGGGCGCGCGGTGGCGGCGGCGCAGGCTGCGCAGCCGGCCTGGGGCGCGATGCCGCCCCGAGCCCGGGCCGCCGTGATCCGGCAACTCGCTGCGACGATCCGAGAGCACCGTGAGGAGCTCGCCACTCTCGACGCACTGGACGGCGGGTTCACCCTCTCGATGATGAGGGGCGATGTGGACGCGGCGGCGGAACTCATGGAGATCTTCGCCGACATGGCGCTCGACCTCGGTGGCCGGACGATTCCGGTGAGCACGAACCTCCACTACACCATGCAGGTGCCCTACGGAGTGGTCGCGCGTATCGGTGCGTTCAACCATCCCTTCTTCTTCGCGGCGGCGAAGGTCGCCGCGCCCCTCGTCGCCGGCAACGCCGTGGTCCTCAAGGCCCCGGACCAGACGCCGCTGTCTTCGTTGCGCCTGGCCGAGCTCGCGGTCGGGATCCTCCCGGACAATCTGTTGATCACCGTCAGCGGTCGCGGCGCGGTGACCGGACGCGCGCTGGTGCGTCATCCCGAGGTCCGCCGGATCGGTTTCATCGGGTCCACCGCGACGGGGCAATCGATCCAGCGGGATGCAGCCGAGACCGGAGTCAAGCACGTGTCGCTCGAACTGGGCGGAAAGAACGCTCAGATCGTCTTCGCCGACGCCGATTTGGAGGCGGCTGCGGCCGGTGCCGTCGCGGGTATGAACTTCACGTGGGTCGCCGGACAGAGCTGCGGCTCGACGAGCCGCCTGCTCGTGCACTCCTCGGTGGCCGACGAAGTGATCGGCCGGGTCGCCGAGCGCATGGCCGCGATCCGGGTGGGAGACCCGCTGGACCCGTCCGTGGACATGGGCCCGCTCGTGTCGGAGGCACAGTTCCAGAAGTCCATCAGCGCCATCGCCGAAGGCAGGAAGGCGGGTGCCACCGTGGCGACGGGCGGCGGCCGTCCCGCCGGCCTCGATGAGGGGTGGTTCGTCGAGCCGACGCTGCTCACCGGTGTCAGCCCCGGGTCGTTCGTCGAGCAGAACGAGATCTTCGGCCCCGTCCTCTCCGTCACCACCTTCGACGCCGACGAGGAGGCCGTACGGATCGCCAACGGCGTCCAGTACGGGCTCACCTCGAGCATCTGGACGCGCGACGTCACGCGCGCCCACGTCGTCGCCCGGCAGATCGAGGCCGGCTACATCCTCGTCAACAGTGGCAGCCGGCACTTCTGGGGACTGCCGTTCGGAGGGGTGAAGGCTTCGGGGATCGGCCGCGAGGAGTCCCTCGACGAACTGATCTCGTACACCGAGACGAAGACCGTGACCGTTCTGCTCTCGTAGGGGGGCAGCGCTGCGCGCTGTACGTCGTCGCAGCAAGCGCGGCGCGATCCATGCCGGCGGTGCTGGGAGGCGCTGTTCCCGTCAGCCTCGGGCAAACCCCGTCGAGGCGAAGGCCGCCTGCAGGGATGCCTGGGCGCCGAAAACGTTCCCCGGGCCATCACAGAGGCGACACAGCAGTACACGAAGTGGTCGGCTGAGATCCCCCGGGCGGAGCGGCTTCCGGAGTTCCTCGAGCGAGCGTTCCAGATCGCTTCCACCCCTCCCTACGGTCCGGTGCACCTCGGCATTCCGATGGACTTTCTGGAAGAGGAGATCGAGTTCACCCCGGGACCGGTGACCGAGTATCTGCATGAGGCGCTCGATCCGGATGCGGTAGAGCGTCTCGCCCAGATTCTCAGGACGGCGGCCAGTCCGGTCATCGTGGTGGGGACAGAGGTCGCGCGGTACGGTGCGATTGCCGCGCTGGAAAGGCTCTCCGACCTGGTGGACGCGTCCGTGCTCGGGGAGATCAAGGGCGCCGACCTCGCCTTCCCGAACACCAATCCGAGGTACGTCGGCAAGCTGACCGCATCGAGCCCTGCACTGGAGGGCGCAGACGTCGTCGTCCTCCTCGGCGCCGAGCTCACCGAGGGGCTGGCGATGCCCCTGCCGGATTTCGGTGACAGCCTCGTGGTGCAGGTCACCGTGGACCCGCTCGCTCTGCGCCGGCAGTACGCAGGTCAGGTCGGCATCCTCAGCCACCCCGGGCGCCTGCTCGATGCGGTCGCCGATCGCCTCGCTGAAGGCGGAGCGGTACCCGTGAGCTCGGGCGGGCGGGTGCGAGGGCTCAGAGAGCGCTGGGAAGCGGGCCGCGAAGCCTTGCGGTCGCGCCTGCTCGGCGAGGCTGATGGCGCGGTATCGGCGGCCCACATCGCGGACCTCATCCATCGCCTCGGCGGCTCCGAGACGATCGTCGTCAACCAGTGCGGATCCGCGGAGGGCTTCATCGACACACTCGTCGACTATGGCGCACCGTGGACGTATTTCGGCCTCTCGGGGAAGGCGAGTGCTCAGGGTTGGGGCGCGCCGGCGGCGGTCGGCATCCAGATGGCTCGTCCCGATCGTCGAGTGATCGCCGTCCTCGGCGATGGCGGGTTCATGTTCAACTCCACAGCGATCCACACCGCTGCCGCGTACGACGTTCCGGTCGTCTACCTCGTCCTCGACAACGGGGGCTGGCGGGACGTCGCGACCGTGACGGGAGCGATGGGCAGCTCGCTCGGAGAGCCCGGCGCAGAGGATGCGATGCGCTGGACCTTCCGGCCCCCGATCGACCACGCATCGTACGCCCGAAGCCTGGGACTGAAGTCTTGGCGGGCGTCCAACCCGGAGGAGCTCGAGAGCGCGTTCGCCGCCGCGTTCGCCGAGGATGGGCCGACGCTGATCCAGGTCGCGTCTGCGATGGGCGATGTCCGGGTCTTCGGGCAGGCGTTCGCGTGAGATGTCGAGCAGGAGTGACAGCGCCGTATACGGTGAGTGAGCCGCGTGTTCGGGCTGACAGCGACACGTACGTCTGCAGTAGGGAGCGATGAAGGATGTCAACTGGTGATCGACTAGGGGTTCGAGAGGATCTCGTCGATGCGAATCGCATTCTCGTCCGCCACGGCATCCTCGATGCTTTCGGCCACGTGAGCGTCCGTGACCCCGACGACCCGAGCAGGTTCCTCATCTCCAGAAACCTGGCCCCCGGCCTCGTCACGCCCGACGACATTCAGGTGATCGGATTGGACGGGACGACCGCGGACGACAGACCGAGCTATCTCGAACGATTCATCCACGGCGAGATCTACCGGGCACGCGCCGATGTCCAGGCCGTTGTCCACAGCCACTCCGCGTCGATGGTGCCCTTCAGCATCTCCAGGACGCCTCTGCAGGCGGTGTGGCACATGGCGGGCTTCCTCGGCGAAGCGGTCCCGGTCTTCGAGATCCGTGACAGCGTCGGGTCCTCCAGCGACCTGCTGATCCGCAGCGGTTCGCTCGGCGCGGACCTTGCTGCGACCCTCGGGGGCGCGGCGGTCGCACTCATGCGAGGACACGGATTCGTCGCCGTGGGCGACTCGATCCCGCAGGCGGTCGCCCGCGCGGTCTACGCGGACCTCAACGCCCGAGCACAGGTGACGGCCGGTCAGCTCGGCGGCTACACCGCCCTCACCGCAGAAGAGGGCGCCGCGGCCGCGGAATCCAACAACGGGCAGCTCACGAGGGCCTGGGAGATCTGGAGAGCCAACGCCAGGCGCGGGGAGAGCGTCTGAAAGCGCGCCTCCTCCAGGCGCGCTGAGCAAATCCGCCCGCTCGCGGCCGGCGCGTCATCGCGTCGGCGAAGCCGGCCGTTCGCCCCTGGTGGGGCGGTCCGGCATGCCGGCACACGCCGCCCGCGCCTAACGGCTCGCGCCATGTTGTGTATCTGACACACACAACAGTAGTAGGGGGGGTCGGACATTTGACGGGCCGGGGGGTGGACACGGGAGCGCCCCGCCGGATCGTCTCGGCGGGGCGCTCGGGTGCAGCGTTATCGCGCCGTCCACCACCGCGGGCGCGCGGGACCGGCCGTCGGGATTGCACCGGTGAGGGCGTCCGGAGTCAGTGGACGGGCCTGCCCGATCGTGAGCGGCACGGCCTGTTGCAGGTGCGCCTGCCGCTCCTTACTGTCCTCCCACCGGATGAGGTCATGGGGGGAAGCGAACGTGATCTCGACGACAACCTGGCGCCGGTGCCGTTCCGAGACTCGGACCTTCGACTCCCGGTAGGGCCGCGTCCGTTTGAGTGGTGGTCTTTCGCTTCGTTGCGATGATCAGCTGTCGTTAGTTTAGGCGGCGGTGATCTCGGGGAGTATCACCGCCTCGTCGATGGTGGGGGTGGTCGCGGTGAGCTCGGTCATGGAGGCTTCGGAGAAGTAGCGGCGGTCGGCGGCTTCCCATTCGTCGTGTTGCTCGACGAGGACGGAGCCGGCCAGGCGGAGCAGGGCGGCGTTGTTCGGGAACACGCCAACGACGTCGGTGCGGCGCTTGATCTCCCGATTGAGGCGTTCCAGCGGGTTCGTGGACCAGATCTGTCGCCAATGCCGGGCGGGGAACGCTTTGAACGCGAGGATGTCGTCACGGGCGTCGGTGAGCATCACGGCGGTCTTGGGGTGGACGCGCTCGATCATGCGCACGACTTCGTCGAACTGGGCATCGATGTGCTCGGCGTCGGGTTGGGCGAAGATCGTGCGGATCACGCTGGCGACCATCTCCTGCCGGCCCTTCGGGAGGGCGGTCAGGACGTTGCGCATGAAGTGGACGCGGCAGCGCTGCCAGGCGGCGCCCTGCAACACGGTCGCTGCGGCCTTCTTCAGTCCGGCGTGGGCGTCGGAGATCACCAGCTTCACCCCGCCCAGACCTCGTGTCTTCAACGAGCGCAGGAACTGCTTCCAGAACTCCTCGGTCTCGCTGTCTCCGACATCGAAGCCCAGCACGACCCGCCGCCCGTCAGCGGCGACGCCGATCGCGACGACGACCGCCTGGGACACGACACGGTGGTCGATGCGGACCTTGCAGTAGGTCGCGTCGAGGAACACGTAGGGGTAGGCGATGTCAGACAGCGAGCGGTCGCGGAACGATGCGACCTCGGCGTCGAGCCCTTGGCAGATGCGGGACACCTCGGACTTCGAGATGCCAGTGTCAGCGCCGAGCGCTTTGACGAGGTCATCGACCTTCCGGGTTGAGACGCCGTGGAGGTAGGCCTCCATCACGACCGCGAACAAGGCTTGGTCGACCCGGCGGCGCCGCTCCAGCAGCGACGGGAAGAACGACCCCTGCCGCAACTTCGGGATCCGCAACTCCAGATCCCCAGCCGTGGTCGACAGCACCCGCGGCCGGGAACCGTTGCGGGTAGTCGTGCGCTCGCTCGTGCGCTCGTAGGGGGCGGCGCCGATGAATGCGGCTGTCTCCGCGTCGATCAGCTCCTGGTAGAGCCGCTCGGTCGCGGCTCGGATGCGGTCGGTGGTGCCGGTGAGCTTCAGTTCCCCGAGCAGCTCGAGGAGGGCAGACTGGTCAAGAGCCATCGTGCGGTGTCGTCTTTCTGTGTGAGTTCTTGGTCGTTCTCACTGACCATCGCACGATGGCTCACCCCGTCGCGGTCACGACGCCGCGGGCCCGAAAGACCACCACCCCGCGGGACTCCAGGTTGGAATCCGGGTTCGCAACGCCCGAGACCTTCACACGCGCGTTCGTGCAGCGGTTCGAGATCAGTCCATCGGAGTATCGGAGGATGCTGCGCGCGTACCGCGAGCACGCGGACCTGGCGCAGCAGAGCACGACGTTTGCGGGCTTCGCAGAAGAGACGCCGCTGACACTCCGTTATGACCTCGATGCCGTCCCGGTACGGGTTGAGAGCACCCCCGAGCGGCACCTGCTCGTCCTCCGTCATCGCGGGTACAACGGCCTCGGCATCGGGCACCCATCGGTCGAGCCGTGGCAGCAGCTGAGGGCCTTCGCGATAGAGCACGGCATCGCCCACTCCTCCGACCTCCTCGTGGGCATCACCCCAGATGACCCTTACGTGGTGGACAACGAGCAGATCCGCTTCGACGCTGGCATCCCCATTGCCGCACCGATAGATCCACCCCACCCCTTCACCTACCGCCAGATGCCGGCGCAGGTGTGCGTCGCGCATCGGCACACCGGCGGTGCAGAGCAGATCGCGAAGACCTTCGCGGCTATCGGGGTGCAATGGATGCCCTCAGAAGGGTGGCGGTTGCGCTGCGCACCGCCCTTCGAGATCCATCACGTCGACCAGCGCGCGAACGACGCCGTTCGCGTCAGCTGGACAGACGCCTATGTGCCTCTTGATCACCACCCCGACCATCACCCAGGAGAAGGCCCATGATCGCTTTCGAGTTCACCGAGCACATCGACAGATCGCAACAGGAAGTGTTCGCAGTGCTGGCAGATCCCACAAGGGCGGTCGACTACGTCGACGGTGTCGTGAAGAGCGTGAAGGTGACGGATGGCCCGCTCGCTGTGGGGTCCGTCATCGAGGAGACGCGCCGAGTGAAGAGCAAGGAGGCGACGGGGCAGCTGCAGATCGTGGCTCTCGAGCCGCCCACCGCTTTTGCGGTCGCCAGCGAGGCGGAGGGCATCACCGCGACCTACGTCTACCGGCTGCACCCGGCCGGCACCGGCACGCGGATCGAGTGGACGTGCGAGCTCGCCGCCGGCGGACTGCGGCGGATGATGCTGCCCCTGGTGGCCGCGATCACAAAGAAGGAGGACGGCGACCATCTGGCCCGACTCAAGGCATACATCGAATCGCAGCGAGCAACGGAGACCGCCTCGTGATGCCTTCCGACACCAGCGTCGACGAGGCGCTGGACCGGGCAACCGGGCCACGACGCGGCGAGGTAACCGAACTCCTCGAGCTCTTCGAGCACGTTGCACAGCGCCCGCCGGTGGTGTGGGCGGAACGGATTGTCGGGTTCGGCCAATACGGCTACGCGTACGACAGCGGGCGAGAGGGTATCGCGCCTGAGATCGCCTTCGCTTCCGGGTCCAAGCACACGCTTTACCTGGTCGAGGGGTTTGCCGAGCGGTGGCCCGACCTGCTCGAGCGGCTCGGTCCACACCGCACCAGTAGCGCGTGCCTCTACCTCCCCCGATTGTCGGGGGTGGACCAAGATGCGCTGCGGGAACTACTCGATCGCTCCCTCGCCGTCATTCGAGACGTGCACGGCGACGGCAAATGAGCATGGCGTCTCTCGTCCAAGTAGCCCAGCGCGTGGTCGATCTGGAACGCGCCACAGCCTTCTATTCCGCACTGCTCGGCTCCGCCCCTGTGGCCCGATTCGATCCGCCCGGTTTGGTGTTCTTCGATCTCGACGGCGTCCGTTTGCTACTCGAGAGCGCGGCACCGTCAGCGCTGCTCTACCTCCGCGTCGATGATCTGGAGTTAGCCGTCGACCGAGCCGGCGAGGTCGAAATCGTATCCCCGGGGCGGCCGATCTTCACTCACACCAGAGATGCGCTCGGACCAGCAGGGCGAGAAGAATGGCAAGCATTCATTCGCGACCCCGAAGGAAATCTCGTAGGTCTAGTGGCGTTCAGAGATCCAGCGGAAATCAAGTACTGACGGCTTCGACGAAGCTGGCCGCAGCCGTCGTGGACAACTCAGCACAGAATCTGGCCGCACTCCGGTGGACATCTTCGGTGGGAGATCCCGGCTCTGTGGCTGGCACCGCGGACAACTCTGAGCGGTTCCTACATCAGGCCGCGTCGAGCGGCGTCCAGTCCCGCTCGTGGGCGGGGGTGTAGTCGATCAGCGCGGCCAGGCGGTCGCGTGCGGCCTGTAGCGCCTCGATCTCGGCGTCGTTGCTGTCGCCCTCGGCCGCGGCGAAAGTGTCCTCGATCAGACCGGCGATCTCCTTCTGCGCCGCCTCGTCGATGAGGGTGATGCGGGCGATCTCGCCGTCCGGGTAGCGGGCATCCAGCGCGGCTGCGTCCTGGTAGTCGAAGGCCCACTGCTCGCCGAGGATCGCGAACGCCGCGGCGATGTCGCGGCCGCGGTCGCCGGTGCTGATCGCGACGTAGCCGCGGTTCAGTCCCGTACCGACGTGCGGGTGCAGGTCGGCGTGGTCGGGGCCGAAGGTGATGTAGGTGGTCATGGCGTCCTCCCGGATCGCTTGCTAGTGAATGTGACGTTCACAGCCTACGGGTGGGGTCGGACATCGCAGCAGAGGGTCGGTCGTGGCGTGCGTGAGCGCCCCGGCAGAGGCGCGGGGCGCTCATGTCGCAGGGGTGCGGCTACGCCTTCCAGACGCCTTCCCAGCCCTCGGGGAGACGCACGCCGTGCTCGCCGTGCGCGTCGGTCTGGTGCAGGTACACGAGCACGTCGCCGGGGTCGGGGTCTGCCTCGTACTGCGGCACGGTGCGCTCGATGGTGTTGATCTGGCCGACGCTGTTGTAGCGCACGTCCATGTCGATCGCGCGCAGGTAGCCGTCCTCGACGTTGACGTGCTGATCGCAGCGCGGGCACCACAGCACGGTGCGCTCGCCGTAGTCGGTCGGCTCGTCGAGCTCGACGATGCGCAGCGCGGGGAAATCGGCTGCCTCGATGTCGTGCATGAGACTCCACAGCCGGTCGATCAGGTCGTCGGCAGGGATGCGGGGTGCGGCTGAGGCCGCGGGTTCGGTGGTGGTCATTGTGTCCTCCTGGGGACGGTGAAGGCCTGCGGCGAGCGCGGGCGGGGGATGGAACTCGAGGTGCTCCCGCCGAGGGGAGGGGCGTGTAGCCGGCTCCCCTCGGGTGGGTGGTGCTCGCCGCCGCCGGGGTAGGTGTGCACCCGGCGGCGGCGAGGGGGTCAGACGGCTTCGACCAGCCCAGGGCTGACGCGCCAGCCGTTGGCGAGCGTGTATGACTTGGGGTTGGTGCGGACGATGAGTGTCTCGACTCCGGCCAGCCCGTCACGGGTGGTGCGCGGGTTGGCGACGATGCGCACGCGGGTTCCGGGGATCAGGCTCGGCAGCGCGGCCGCGGTGGCTTGCAGGGCAGCGGCGAGTGCGTCGTCGCTGTGCCCGGTCGGCTCGACGGTGGCGGTGCGGGCGAGGGTGTACACCTTGCCGGGTTCGGTGAGGGCTGCGATCTTCGCCTTGGTGCGGGCGAAGTCGATCAGCACGTACTCGGTGCCGCGGAAGCGGAACGTGTCGCCGGGGGTGCGGGTGATGAGGGTGGTGGTGTCGGTCATGGCGTCCTCCTTGGACTCTCGACGGTGAATGTGACATTCACAGGCTACGGGTGGCCTCCGACATTGGGCGGGGCGGGCGGCGCGGTCTGCGCGCCCGCCCCGGCGTGGGTCACTGGGCGGCGATCGCCGCGGTGATCTCGGCGGTGACCCGCTCGCGCTTGGCGTCGGCATCGCGCCCCGGCTCGAAGTGACCGAACGCGGTCAGGTACGCCTCGATCTGCCCGCGCAGGTACTCGGTGTTGCTGGCGTCGGCGTTGAGGCCGATGATCGCGTAGCGCGCTGCGCTCGCCGCGGCCCGCCAGCCGCTCTGCGTGAGGCCGTGGGGGTCGCCCTCGGGGAGCGAGTAGGGCTGCTCGATCTGGCCGTCGCGCGCGGTGTACTTGGTGACGGTGCGCTCGGTGACCACGACGGCATCCAGATAGTCGGGGTCGCCCTGCCCGCCGAGGGGCACCCACACCTGGGGGTCGTCGTCCGGGTGGTCGGCGTCGATGCGAGCGAGCAGGGCGGGCATTGCGGGGTCGAGGGTGAACGGGTCGCTGAGGCTGTAGTCGTCCCAGGCCTGGCGCAGCTCGTCCGGCTCGATGGTCGTCCATCCCTCGTCGAACTCGGCGCGCAGCGGAGCGTGGAAGCGGATCGCGCGCTCGACGGCTGCGCGGATGTCGTGGACGTTGTTGATGGTCTCGGTCATGGAGTCCTCCCGGAACGATTGCTAGTGAATGTGACATTCATAGGCTACGGGTGGCCTCCGACATCGCGCGGGGACATCGCGAGTGCGTCACGGGCGAGTGCCCGCCGGGGTGACCGGCGGGCACTCGGTGACGCTCAGCGGGCGAACGCCCAATCCGGGAGCACGGCTGCCGAGCAGAGGGTCGCGACGATCTGGCTCATGCCGTGGTCGGGGTCGATCGCGAGGGCGCGGTCGGTGTAGACGGTGGCGTGAGTGGATCGGCCCAGCGCCCAGGACAGCCAGGCGGCGGCGGCGAGCAGGTTGGGGCGCTCCTGGTCGTCGGCGTAGGCGGCAAGGTGGCGCACGAGCGCGAGTCCCGCCGTCAGCCGGTCGGCGTCGGGGCGGTCGCCCTGTCCGTAGAGGGTGCGGGCGATGCTCTCGGGGACGGGTGCGCCCATGATCGAGTGGCCGATCTGCGCGGCCAGGGCACGGGTGCCGTTGCCGCGGTCGGTGGCCCACTGGATGAGGGCCACGTCACGCCACAGCGGGATGCCGATGCCGGTGAGCAGGATCGCAGCCTGGCGGGTGTCGAGGTCGGCGGGGTCACCGGTCAGGGCGTCCTCCGCGACGGCGACGAAGTCCGCGAGGGCATCGTCGTCCATCCGCGCGGCCGCGAACGCGATCCGGGCGGCACGCGCCGGGTCGGCGTCGGGGATGCTCGCCCCGGCGGTCTGGGATGCTGCGACCTTCTCGCGCAGCGCGTCCGGGGTCGCGATCTCGGCGACGGGGCGCGGTGCCTCGCCGGTCAGGTGGCTGCCGTAGCCGTCGCTGGCGACGTAGAGCACGTCCACCAGGTGCAGTCCCTGCCGGTCGGCGACATCGGCGATCTGCTGGCCGAGATCGCGGGTGCTGTCGGCGTCCTCGGCGGCGTAGATCACGGCGGCTACCCCGGTCACGCGCGGCACTCGGCAGACCAGCCCGAGGCCGGTGTGCGCGAGCGTCGCGGCATCCGCGTCGAGGTCGAGTCGCATCGCCCCGATCGTGCGCGACGCCTCGAAGGGCACGAGCACGAGCGAGTCCTGCGGGGTGAAGCCGAGCAGCGCGGGCACGAGGCCGAGGAAGTCGCGCGGGGTGCCCGCCTTGATGGTGGTCGGTGTGGTGGCCATGGTGTCCTCCCGGAACGTTGGCTAGTGAATGTGACATTTACAGGCTACGGGAGGCCTCCGACATTGGTCGATGCACGCCAGGAGCCGACTCCCGACTGGCTCGTCGAAGGAGCAACCCTCGGAGAGCTCGCCGGGAAGATCGACGTTCCCGCCCAGGCGCTGGCCGAGACGGTCGCGCGATTCAACGAGCACGCCGCCCGTGGGGAGGATCCGGACTTCCACCGCGGTGCGAGCGCGTACGACCGCTACTGGGGAGACGAACAGAACCCGTATCCCAATCCCAGCCTCGCACCGCTCGAGCAAGGCCCCTACTACGCTCTCGCCGTGGTGAACGGCTGCTTCGGCACCAGCGGAGGGATCGCCACCGACGGCCTCGGAAGGGTCCTCGACGCAGACGGCGATGCCATACGCGGCCTGTTTGCGGTCGGCAACGCCTCCGAGAACGCCTTCGCCGCCGGCTACCCCGGCGCCGGCGCCACGCTCGGTCCGATCATGACCATGGCCTACCTTCTCGGGCGTACCGCCAGCGGCGCGTCGATCGGCGACCTGAGCCTTGCCGACGGAGCCGGGGCACGATGATCCGTCACGTCGTGTTCTTCTCGTTCGCAGCGAACCATGATCCTGCCGTGCTCGAGGAGTGGCGCGACCTGCTCGATGGTCTGCTCGGAAAGATTCCCGGCCTGGTCCGACTGTCACACGGCCCCGACGTGATGCGCAGCGAACGCGCATGGGACTATGCACTCGTCGCCGACTTCCGCACCCTCGACGATGTCCGTGCCTACGCGACGCACCCCGCGCATCTGCCGCTCTTCCCTCTCTCCGGAGCGATCTCGGAGCAGATCGCCTCGGTCGACTTCGAGATCGACGAGCAGTAGAGGAAGTACCCAGGCGCCGTGAAGAGCGAGGATGGTTTCTCGATGCCCCGAGTACGTGCGGTCACCCCCACCGTGGCAGAGGAGCTCCGCGACCTGAAGGCACGCTATTTTCACTACGTCGACCTGAAGCAGTGGGACGAACTGCGCGGACTCTTCGTGGACGACTGCGTCTTCGAAGGACTGTGGGCCGCCGCGCCCGACCCCGACACGTTCGTGGAGAACCTGATGCGCAACATGACCGAAGAGGTCGTCAGCGTCCATCACGGGTTCATGCCGCAGTTTCGGCGGATCGATGACTTCTCGGCTCGCGGGCGCTGGGCCATGACCGACTATCTGACGTGGCCACGCGGGTCACGAGGGTATATGGGGATCACCGTGCCGGAACAGAGGGGGATGCGGGGATATGGCTACTACGAGGAGCTCTACCGACTCACCGAGTCCGGCTGGCGCATCGCCTTCATGCGACTGAGCCGGATCCGCATGGATCCCATCGTTGGCGACGCGCCTGCGATCGACTACCCGGTGGTTCCCGCGGTCCCCGGCTGGCTGGACTGACGCCGACCCGCGGGTGCCGCACCCTCTGGTCCGAACCGTGAGCGCCGGCTCAGGTGAGGGTGTGGAGGGGCCAGCCGGTGTATGCCTCGGCGAGGAAGCGGCGGCCGGCTTCGGACTCGACGACGGATTGGAGCTCTCCGAGCTGGCGGAGGCGGTCGAAGTCCCTTGCATCGGGGGCGACGTGAAGCATGCTGGTCATCCACCAGGAGAAGTGCTGGGCCTTCCAGATGCGGTGCAGCGCCGTCTCGGGGAAGGCCTCGACGAGGCGGCTGTCCCTCTCGAGCAGAAGCGCGCGCAGCGCGCGCTCGAGAACGAGGACGTCGGCTACGGCAAGGTTCATGCCTTTCGCGCCGGTGGGCGGCACGGTATGGGCGGCGTCGCCGATGAGTGCGAGGCGGCCGCGAAGCAGTTCGAGGGCGACGAAGCTCCGGAATCGCAGCACGTCGCGTTGGAAGACGGGGCCTTCCTTGAGCGTCGTCCCCGGCACCCGCTTCTGCAGTTCTTCCCACAGTTGCTCCTCGGTGAGGGTGCTGGGGTCGGTGCGGGGATCGCATTGGAAGTACATGCGCTGCACGGTGGTGCTTCGCTGGCTGATGAGCGCGAAGCCATCGGGGGAGTTGCTGTAGATGAGCTCGTCGGCGCTGGGCGGCGCCTCGCAGAGGATGCCGAACCAGGCGAACGGGTACTCGCGGAAGTGCCCGCCTGTGTGGGAACCGGTTACGGCCTCCCGCACGACACTGCGTGACCCGTCGGCGCCGACGACGAACTCGGCCTCGATCTCGAGAGGCGATCCGTCTGCGCCGGTGGCGATGACGCGTGGGCGGTCGGACGCGGGGTCCTCGATACGATGCGCCGTCACGCCGAAGCGCAGGTCTTGGCCACTGGAGAGCCGCGCGGCGATGAGATCCTTCAGGACTTCGTGCTGCGGGTACAGCCACACACCGCGGCCGACGAGGTCGGCGAAGTCGATGCGGTGTCCGCTGCCGGCGAAGCGGAGCTCGATGCCGTCGTGGCGGTCTCCCAGGGTGCGGGCGCGGCTGAACGCGCCGAGCGTGTCGAGCACCTCGACGGTGCCCTGTTCGAGGATGCCTGCCCGGATCGTGGTCTCGATCTCTTCACGGGAACGCTGATCGATGACGACTGACTCGAGGCCGGACGCCGCGAGCAGATGCGACAGCAGCAGTCCGGCGGGTCCAGCGCCGACGATGGCGACGCGGGTGCGGATGGTGGACATTGGGGCGTCTCCTTCGACGTGACAACGGATGCCTCGCTCAGTGTGAACCCGGTTCAGACGGTCGAACGCCGCATTCCCGTTGAACGGGAGACGCCGACTATCGGGGGGACCGCAGCGTGGCCTCGATGCCGGTCACGGCTTCTCGCAGAGCGATGATCGCCGCCGTGTGCGGCGCTTGTCGTGGTAGCACCACGGAAAGCGCGGCGACGACTTCACCTGCGTCGCGGATCGGCACGGCCACGCCGGTCGAGACGGATTCGATCGAACCTTGCGCGATCGCCACGCCATCGCGACGCACGCCAGCGAGGAGACGGCGTAGACGTCCGGGATCGGTCACCGTCTCGGGTGCGAGAGCGCGCAACGGCTGGGCGAGCACGCGTTCGCGGAGATCGGCGGGAGCGTGCGCGAGCAGGACGAGGCCCGACGAGGAGGCGTGCAGCGGTAGCCGCCCAGCGATCCGTGTGATGTTCGCACCGGCGTCGGGGTGCGAAAGGCGTTCGAGGAACAGTGCTTCGTCCTGTTCGAGAACGGCGAGTTGGGTGTGCTGGCGGATGTGCGTCTGCACGCGCTCCATATAGGGGAGCGCCGCCTGGCGCAGACGTAGCGCGGTCGACCCGCGGAGGGCCAGTTCCCACAAGCGCATTCCCAGGTGGACGCGGCGGTCCTCGTCGCGTCCGAGCAGTCCGGCGTCGACCAGCTCGTCCACGATCCGGTGCGCGGTGGACGACGGCAGCGCCGCTCGGCGCCCGATCTGACTGGCCGACTGCACCGAACGATCAGCTGTGAACGTCTCGAGGACGCGCACGATGCGGTCGATCATCGAGTCGCTGGAGGGCGAGTTCGCCATGCGCTCAGGATGACACGGCTCGCGTCGACGGTGTTGCGGCGATGGTTGGTCCCCTGCCTGACGCGACGGCGGTAGCCTCGGCTCATGGTTTCTGTTCCGGATGCTGCAACGGCTTGGGAGCCCCTCACGCCTCATGCTGTCGCTGAGCTCCTTCGGGTCGGTAGCGCCCGCTGGTGGCTGTCGGGCGGGGTGGCCCTGGAGCACTGGCTGGGCCGGACGATCCGCGAACGGCCGAACACGGACGTGAGCACCACCCAAGGCGGGCTGCCGCAGCTGGTCCGGGCGTTGCCTGCCGGTTTCACCGCCTGGGCGCCTGCGGGGGAGGACGCCGTCATCCCCTGGGCCGACGCGCCCGACGATGCCGATGTGCAGCCGGTGCGGATTCAGGACGAGCGCTCCGGCGCCTGGGTGCTTCAGGTGAACGTCGAGGATGGGACGGAACATGCCTGGCTGTACCGGCGAGACCCGCGGCTGCAGTTGCCGTGGGATCGCGCCGTGCTCGAGGTCGACGGCATTCCGACCGGTGCGCCCGAGGTGCAGCTGGTCTGGAAGGCGTTGCGGCCGCGGCCGGAGGATGACCTCGACAAGGACGTGGTGCTGCCGCAGCTCTCGGACGAGGCCCGGTCGTGGTTCGAACGGGCGATCCTCTCCGTCCACCCGCACTCGAACTGGTCGATCCACGTGCGCAGCCCTTTCGCGCCCGCGAAGGCAAGCTGGAACCGCAAGAACGGCTAGGTCGGCCGGTGGTCGTCGGCGGCCACCGCATCCAGCACCACCGATCGGAACCACGTCTGCGCGGGAGACATGCTCAGTTCGCGTCGCGTGTAGAGCGCGACCGGGGTGCTCTGGCCCGGCCACGGCAGCTCGGCGATGCGCAGACCGGGGAACCATCCGCAGAACACCTCGGCCACGTGTCGCGGCAGCAGCACGACGAGATCGGTCGCCTCGAGCACCGCGGGCACGGTGGCGTACTCCTCGACCGTCAGCGTCACCTGCGGCATGAGTCCCTGTTCGATCATCGCCTGGAGCGGGTACACGTGGCCGCCGCGGGAGGACACCCGCACGAAGCGGCGCCCGACGAACATGTCCGCGGCGGTCGGAGGCAGCGGATGGGCACGCGAGGACAGCGCCACGTACTCCACGTCGCGCACCGGTGTGCGCCACAGCCGCGGCGAGTCCAGCAACGACACCGTGATCGCCAGGTCGATGGTGCCCCGGACGAGCCCGTCTTCCACCTGATCCGCGTCCAGCCGCCGCACCTGCAGGTGAAGGTCCGGCGCCTCCTTCGCGAGCACCGGCATGATCGGCGGCAGGAAGGTCTGCTCGCCGATCGAGGTCAGCGCGAGCGAGAGCTCCCCGCCGAAGCTCGCGGGATCGAAGGCGTCGGGCGCGCTCACCACGGCATCGATGCGCGACAGTGCCTCGTGCAGCGGTCCGAACAGCTGCCGGGCACGCGGGGTCGGCACCATCTCGTTCCCCTGGCGGCGGAACAGGTCGTCGCCGAACCGCTGCCGCAACCTCCTCAGCGTGTAGCTGACCGTCGGCTGCGTGACGTGCAATCGCTCGGCGGCGGCGGTCAGACTGCGCAGCTCGTACAGCACGACGAAAGTGCGCAACTGGTTGAGATCGGTGAGCGACATCGCATTGATCCCATCTATACGGTTCGGCTCCTACATCTATTGGACCATACCCATAGAGCGAACTAGAGTCAGGGTGACAGCACCGGCACCGCTGCCGACGTGGCACGCACCACCCGGCACCGACCCGATCACAGTGACGAGGACGCACGTTGATCATCGACATCCATGGCCACTACACCACGGCCCCCGCGCAGCTGGGAGCGTGGCGCGATCTGCAGATCGCGTATGCGGAAGGCGCGGGCGAGGCGCCCGACCCGGCCGCGCTGCGGATCAGCGATGACGACATCCGCGAGACCATCGAGGCGAACCAGTTGCGGCTGATGGACGACCGCGGCAGCGATGTCACGGTGTTCAGTCCCCGTGCATCGTTCATGGCCCACCACCTCGGCGACCTCGCCGTCAGCGAGACCTGGGCGCGCATCTGCAACGACCTCGTCGCGCGGGTGTCGCAGCTGTTCCCCGACCGTTTCCTCCCGGGCGCGATGCTCCCGCAGTCGCCGGGCGTCGACCCGAAGACGACCCTCGCCGAACTCGACCGGGCGGTGAACGATCTGGGCGTCGTGACCGTCAACATCAACCCCGACCCGTCCGGCGGACTGTGGACCGCCCCGCTGCTGACGGACAAGAGCTGGTATCCGCTCTACGAGAAGCTCGTCGAGTACGAGCTGCCCGCGATGATCCACGTGAGCACCTCGTGCAAGCCGCAGTTCCACACCACCGGCGACCACTACCTGGGTGCCGACACGACGGCATTCATGCAGCTGCTCAAGGGCGACCTGTTCCGCGACTTCCCCGACCTGAAGCTCGTCATCCCGCACGGCGGCGGCGCGGTGCCCTATCACTGGGGACGCTTCCGCGGCCTGGCGATGGCGCTCGGCAAGCCCGAGCTGGAGGAGCACCTCCTGGGCAACGTGTACTTCGACACGTGCGTGTACCACCAGCCGGGCATCGACCTGCTCACCGGGGTCATCCCGACCGAGAACATCCTCTTCGCGAGCGAGATGATCGGCGCCGTCCGCGACGTCGACCCGCGCACGGGCCACTACTTCGACGACACGAAGCGATACGTGGATGCGACCGGGAACCTCACCGACGAACGACGCGGACAGGTCTTCGAAGGCAACGCCCGCCGCGTGTACCCGCGCCTGGACCGCGCCCTGCGAGCCCGCGGCCTGTGACCTCACCCTGGAGAACCCGATGACTCAGCGACTGAACGACCTCGGCATCGTCCGCACGCGCATCGAGCGGCCCGACTCCGCCGACGTCGCGCGGCTCTCGCGGTTCGGGGTCGCCACGATCCACGAGGCGATGGGCCGGGTCGGCCTGCTGCGGCCGTACATCCGCCCGGCGTACAGCGGGGCGACGCTGTGCGGCCCGGCCGTCACGGTGCTCCTGCAGCCCGGCGACAACTGGATGTTCCACGTCGCCGCCGAGCAGGTGCAGGAGGGCGACGTCATCGTCGCCGGCTGCACCACGGAGAGCGAGGACGGCTTCTTCGGCGAGCTGCTCGCCACCTCCCTCACCGCCCGGGGCTGCAAGGGCCTGGTCATCGACGGGGGCGTCCGCGACGTCGCCGACCTCGAGAAGATGGGCTTCCCGGTCTTCTCCCGCGCCATCAGCGCGAAGGGCACCGTCAAGGCGACGCTGGGCTCGGTCAACATCCCCGTGGTCGTGGCGAACGCCGTGGTGAACCCCGGCGACGTGGTGGTCGCGGATGTCGACGGCGTCGTGGTCGTCCCCCGCGAGCTCGTCGGCGCCGTCGCCGACGCCTCGCAGAAGCGCGAGGACAACGAGGAGGCCAAGCGCCAGAAGTTCCGCGAGGGCGTGCTCGGTCTCGACATCTACGGCATGCGGGAGCCGCTGGCGGCCGCGGGCCTCGAGTACGTGGAGGATTGACGATGGCTCACGCACAGGCGATCGCGCACGGCGACACCAGCGGCGGCTTCGAGAAGACGCCCGGTTGGCTGGACTGGTACGACGGCCCGACGACCCCGACGTTCCGGCTCCCCGCCGGCGCTGTCGACGCGCACTGCCACGTGTTCGGCCCCGGCGCGGAGTTCCCCTACGCCCCCGAGCGCAAGTACACGCCGTGCGACGCGTCGGCCGCGCAGCTGTTCGCGCTGCGCGACCAGCTCGGCTTCGACCGGAACGTCATCGTGCAGGCGACCTGCCACGGCGCCGACAACCGGGCGCTCGTCGACGCGCTGCGCCGCAGCAAGGGGCGTGCCCGCGGGGTCGCGACGGTTCGTCGCGACGTGACCGACGAGGAGCTCGCCGAGCTGCACGAGGCCGGTGTGCGCGGCGTGCGGTTCAACTTCGTCAAACGCCTCGTCGACCGGGTGCCGACCGACTCGCTCGACGCGATCGTGGAGAAGATCGCCCCCCTCGGGTGGCATGTCGTCATCTACTTCGAGGCCGAGGACCTTCCCGACCTCTACGACTTCTTCTCGGCGATCCCGACGGACGTCGTGGTCGACCACATGGGGCGTCCGGATGTGACGAAGGACCCGGAGGGTCCGGAGTTCGAGCTGTTCCTGCGCTTCATGCGCGAGAACCCCAACGTGTGGACGAAGGTGTCGTGCCCCGAGCGGCTCAGCGCCACCGGTCCGCGCGCGCTGAATGGCGAGCAGCACGCCTATACGGATGTCGTGCCGTTCGCCCGTCGCGTGGTCGAGGAGTTCCCCGATCGCGTGCTGTGGGGCACCGACTGGCCCCACCCCAACCTCAAGGACCACATGCCTGACGACGGGCTGCTGGTCGACTACATCCCACAGATCGCGACGACCCCCGAACTGCAGCAGAGGCTGCTCGTCGACAACCCGTCGCGGCTGTACTGGCCCGAAGGAGAATGACCATGGCACTCGACAAGCCGTACAAGGACATCCCCGGCACGACCATCTTCGATGCCGAGCAGGCCCGCAAGGGCTACCACCTCAACCAGTTCTCGATGTCTCTCATGAAGCCCGAGAACCGCGAGCGCTACCTCGCCGACCGCGAGGCGTACCTCGACGAATGGCCCCTCACCCCGGTGCAGCGTCAGGCGGTGCTCGATCTCGACCTGAACACCTGCATCGCCGAGGGCGGCAACATCTACTTCCTGAGCAAGATCGGCGCCACGCACGGTCTGAGCTTCCAGCAGATGGCCGGCTCGATGACCGGGATGTCGGAGGCGGCGTACCGCGACATGATGGTCGGAGGTGGCCGACGTCCCGAGGGCGTGCGCCTGAAGGATCTCGACGGGTGGACCCCGCCCTCGAACGAGAAGTCCGAGGTGATGCGCCCGGACGCCCCCGCGAAGTTCACGTCGGCGCTGTTCACGTCGCACGTGCCGGCGATCGGCGCCGCGATGGACCTGGGCAAGACCGAGGAGCCGTACTGGAAGAAGGTCTTCGACGGGTACCAGTGGACCCGGAAGTGGGCCAAGGAGAACACGCCCGACGTCATCATCCTGGTGTACAACGACCACGCCACGGCGTTCGACTCGAACATCATCCCGACCTTCGTCCTGGGCACGGGCGCGCACTATCCCGTCGCCGACGAGGGTTACGGCCCGCGCCCGGTGCCCGACGTGAAGGGGTATCCCGAGCTCGCCGCGCACATCGCCCAGTCGGTCATCCAGGACGATTTCGACCTCACCCTCGTCAACGAGATGGTCGTCGACCACGGCCTGACCGTGCCGCTGTCGCTGGTGTTCGGCGACGTCGAGGAGTGGCCGTGCCGGGTCATCCCGCTTCCGGTGAACGTCGTGCAGTACCCGGTTCCGTCCGGGCGTCGGTGCTACGAGTTGGGCAAGGCGATCCGTCGCGCGCTGGACAAGTGGGACGGTCCCGAGCTCAACGTGCAGATCTGGGGCACCGGGGGGATGAGCCACCAGCTGCAGGGCCCGCGCGCGGGACTGATCAACGAGGAGTGGGACAACGCGTTCCTCGACCACCTGATCGCCGACCCGCTGGGCCTCACCGAATGGTCGCACATGGAGTACGTCGACGAGGCCGGATCCGAGGGCATCGAGCTGGTGGACTGGCTCATCGCCCGTGGGGCGATGGACGACCAGTTCGGCGGCGGGGCGCCCGAGGTGAACCACCGGTTCTACCACGTCCCGGCGTCCAACACCGCCGTCGGCCACCTGGTCGTCACCAACCCCGTCGCGCCGCGGCCCGTCGAGTCCGAGAGTGTGAGCCTCCCCCTGGAGGAAGTCCACGCATGAGTGACAAGGTTCGCGTCGCCGTCGTCGGCGCCGCCGGCGCCTTCGGCATGAAGCACCTCGACGGCCTCGCGAACATCCCCGACGCCGAGGTGACCGTCGTCAGCGGCACCAGGCCCGAGCCCACGGAGTCGGTGGCCGAGAAGTACGGCGTGCCGAATGCCGTGCTCGGTCTCGACGCCGTGCTCGAGCGAGACGACGTCGACGCGGTGATCCTCGCGACGCCGACGCAGCAGCACGCGGATCAGACGCAGGCGGTGCTCGCCGCGGGCAAGCACGTGCAGGTCGAGATCCCGCTCGCCGATTCGCTGGCGGATGCCGAGGCCACCCTGGCCGCGGCATCCGCCTCCGACCGGGTCGCCATGGTCGGGCACACGCGGCGGTTCAACCCGTCGCATCAGCTGGTGCACAACCGGATCGCGGCCGGCGAGTTCGCGGTGCAGCAGATGGACGTGCAGACGTACTTCTTCCGCCGCACGAACACGAACGCGAAAGGCGAGGCGCGGTCGTGGACCGACCATCTGCTGTGGCACCATGCGGCACACACGGTCGACCTGTTCGCCTACCAGGCGGGTCGGATCGTGCAGGCCAACGCCATCCAGGGCCCGATCCACCCCGACCTCGGCATCGCGATGGACATGTCGATCCAGCTGGATCGACATGTCCATCGCGATGCCGAGGTCGGGGTGGATCGGGCCCTGGATGGCGTTGGCCTGCACGATCCGACCCGCCTGGTAGGCGAACAGGTCGACCGTGTGTGCCGCATGGTGCCACAGCAGATGGTCGGTCCACGACCGCGCCTCGCCTTTCGCGTTCGTGTTCGTGCGGCGGAAGAAGTACGTCTGCACGTCCATCTGCTGCACCGCGAACTCGCCGGCCGCGATCCGGTTGTGCACCAGCTGATGCGACGGGTTGAACCGCCGCGTGTGCCCGACCATGGCGACCCGGTCGGAGGCGGATGCCGCGGCCAGGGTGGCCTCGGCATCCGCCAGCGAATCGGCGAGCGGGATCTCGACCTGCACGTGCTTGCCCGCGGCGAGCACCGCCTGCGTCTGATCCGCGTGCTGCTGCGTCGGCGTCGCGAGGATCACCGCGTCGACGTCGTCTCGCTCGAGCACGGCGTCGAGACCGAGCACGGCATTCGGCACGCCGTACTTCTCGGCCACCGACTCCGTGGGCTCGGGCCTGGTGCCGCTGACGACGGTCACCTCGGCGTCGGGGATGTTCGCGAGGCCGTCGAGGTGCTTCATGCCGAAGGCGCCGGCGGCGCCGACGACGGCGACGCGAACCTTGTCACTCATGCGTGGACTTCCTCCAGGGGGAGGCTCACACTCTCGGACTCGACGGGCCGCGGCGCGACGGGGTTGGTGACGACCAGGTGGCCGACGGCGGTGTTGGACGCCGGGACGTGGTAGAACCGGTGGTTCACCTCGGGCGCCCCGCCGCCGAACTGGTCGTCCATCGCCCCACGGGCGATGAGCCAGTCCACCAGCTCGATGCCCTCGGATCCGGCCTCGTCGACGTACTCCATGTGCGACCATTCGGTGAGGCCCAGCGGGTCGGCGATCAGGTGGTCGAGGAACGCGTTGTCCCACTCCTCGTTGATCAGTCCCGCGCGCGGGCCCTGCAGCTGGTGGCTCATCCCCCCGGTGCCCCAGATCTGCACGTTGAGCTCGGGACCGTCCCACTTGTCCAGCGCGCGACGGATCGCCTTGCCCAACTCGTAGCACCGACGCCCGGACGGAACCGGGTACTGCACGACGTTCACCGGAAGCGGGATGACCCGGCACGGCCACTCCTCGACGTCGCCGAACACCAGCGACAGCGGCACGGTCAGGCCGTGGTCGACGACCATCTCGTTGACGAGGGTGAGGTCGAAATCGTCCTGGATGACCGACTGGGCGATGTGCGCGGCGAGCTCGGGATACCCCTTCACGTCGGGCACCGGGCGCGGGCCGTAACCCTCGTCGGCGACGGGATAGTGCGCGCCCGTGCCCAGGACGAAGGTCGGGATGATGTTCGAGTCGAACGCCGTGGCGTGGTCGTTGTACACCAGGATGATGACGTCGGGCGTGTTCTCCTTGGCCCACTTCCGGGTCCACTGGTACCCGTCGAAGACCTTCTTCCAGTACGGCTCCTCGGTCTTGCCCAGGTCCATCGCGGCGCCGATCGCCGGCACGTGCGACGTGAACAGCGCCGACGTGAACTTCGCGGGGGCGTCCGGGCGCATCACCTCGGACTTCTCGTTCGAGGGCGGGGTCCACCCGTCGAGATCCTTCAGGCGCACGCCCTCGGGACGTCGGCCACCTCCGACCATCATGTCGCGGTACGCCGCCTCCGACATCCCGGTCATCGAGCCGGCCATCTGCTGGAAGCTCAGACCGTGCGTGGCGCCGATCTTGCTCAGGAAGTAGATGTTGCCGCCCTCGGCGATGCAGGTGTTCAGGTCGAGATCGAGCACCGCCTGACGCTGCACCGGGGTGAGGGGCCATTCGTCGAGGTACGCCTCGCGGTCGGCGAGGTAGCGCTCGCGGTTCTCGGGCTTCATGAGAGACATCGAGAACTGGTTGAGGTGGTAGCCCTTGCGGGCCTGCTCGGCATCGAAGATGGTCGTGCCGGGGATGTCCTTGTACGGCTTGTCGAGTGCCATGGTCATTCTCCTTCGGGCCAGTACAGCCGCGACGGGTTGTCGACGAGCAGCCTCTGCTGCAGTTCGGGGGTCGTCGCGATCTGTGGGATGTAGTCGACCAGCAGCCCGTCGTCAGGCATGTGGTCCTTGAGGTTGGGGTGGGGCCAGTCGGTGCCCCACAGCACGCGATCGGGGAACTCCTCGACCACGCGACGGGCGAACGGCACGACATCCGTATAGGCGTGCTGCTCGCCATTCAGCGCGCGCGGACCGGTGGCGCTGAGCCGCTCGGGGCACGACACCTTCGTCCACACGTTGGGGTTCTCGCGCATGAAGCGCAGGAACAGCTCGAACTCCGGACCCTCCGGGTCCTTCGTCACATCCGGACGCCCCATGTGGTCGACCACGACGTCCGTCGGGATCGCCGAGAAGAAGTCGTAGAGGTCGGGAAGGTCCTCGGCCTCGAAGTAGATGACGACATGCCACCCGAGGGGGGCGATCTTCTCCACGATCGCGTCGAGCGAGTCGGTCGGCACCCGGTCGACGAGGCGTTTGACGAAGTTGAACCGCACGCCGCGCACACCGGCCTCGTGCAGCTCGGCGAGCTCCTCGTCGGTCACGTCGCGACGAACCGTCGCGACCCCGCGGGCACGCCCCTTGCTGCGGCGCAGCGCGTCGACGAGCGCCCGGTTGTCGGCGCCGTGGCAGGTCGCCTGCACGATGACGTTCCGGTCGAAGCCGAGCTGGTCGCGCAGCGCGAACAGCTGCGCGGCCGACGCGTCGCACGGCGTGTACTTGCGCTCGGGGGCGTAGGGGAACTCCGCGCCGGGGCCGAACACGTGGCAGTGCGCGTCGACAGCGCCGGCGGGGAGCCGGAACGTCGGGGTCGTCGGGCCGTCGTACCAGTCCAGCCAACCGGGCGTCTTCTCGAAGCCGCCGCTGGTGTCGCCGTGCGCGATCGCCTGTGCGTGAGCCATCGTCAATCCTCCACGTACTCGAGGCCCGCGGCCGCCAGCGGCTCCCGCATGCCGTAGATGTCGAGACCGAGCACGCCCTCGCGGAACTTCTGGCGCTTGGCCTCCTCGTTGTCCTCGCGCTTCTGCGAGGCGTCGGCGACGGCGCCGACGAGCTCGCGGGGGACGACCACGACGCCGTCGACATCCGCGACCACCACGTCGCCGGGGTTCACCACGGCGTTCGCCACGACCACGGGGATGTTGACCGAGCCCAGCGTCGCCTTGACGGTGCCCTTCGCGCTGATGGCGCGGGAGAAGACCGGGAAGCCCATCTTCTCGAGGTCGGCGACGTCGCGGACGCCCCCGTCGATGACCAGGCCCTTGCAGCCCCGGGCGGTGAGGGAGGTGGCGAGCAGCTCGCCGAAGAAGCCGTCCTCGCTCTCCGTGGTGCAGCCGGCGACGATGACGTCGCCCTCCTGCACCTGCTCGGCGGCGACGTGGAACATCCAGTTGTCGCCGGGCTGCAGGAGCACCGTGACGGCCGGGCCGCACAGCGTCGCCCCGCTGTACGCCGGGCGGATGTACGGCCGCAGCAGGCCGACCCGGCCCATCGCCTCGTGGATCGTGGCGACCCCGAACCGCGAGAGCCGCGCGACGTCGGCGGAGTCGGGCCGCTCGATGCGCGTGCGGACGATGCCGAGGTCGTTCAGTCGCTGAGTCATCGGGTTCTCCAGGGTGAGGTCACAGGCCGCGGGCTCGCAGGGCGCGGTCCAGGCGCGGGTACACGCGGCGGGCGTTGCCTTCGAAGACCTGTCCGCGTCGTTCGTCGGTGAGGTTCCCGGTCGCATCCACGTATCGCTTCGTGTCGTCGAAGTAGTGGCCCGTGCGCGGGTCGACGTCGCGGACGGCGCCGATCATCTCGCTCGCGAAGAGGATGTTCTCGGTCGGGATGACCCCGGTGAGCAGGTCGATGCCCGGCTGGTGGTACACGCACGTGTCGAAGTACACGTTGCCCAGGAGGTGCTCCTCCAGCTCGGGCTTGCCGAGCGCCATCGCCAGGCCGCGGAAGCGTCCCCAGTGATAGGGCACCGCGCCGCCGCCGTGCGGGATGACGAGCTTCAGGTCGGGGAAGTCGCGGAACAGGTCGCCCTTGAGCAGCTGCATGAATGCCGTCGTGTCGGCACCCAGGTAGTGGTCGCCGGTGGTGTGGAACTGCGGCTTGCACGAGGTGCTCACGTGGATCATCGCGGGCAGCTCGTACTCGACGAGCTTCTCGTAGAGCGGATACCAGCTCTTGTCCGTCAGCAGCGGGGCGGTCCACAGTCCGCCGGACGGGTCGGGGTTGATGTTGACGGTCACGACGCCCAGATCGTTCACCGCCCGGTCGAGTTCGGCGAGGGTCGTCTTCGGGTCGACGCCCGGCGACTGCGGGAGCATCGCGCCCGGGAGGAAACGGTCGGGGAACAGCTGCGACACCCGCGCGACGAGGTCGTTGCAGATGCGCGCCCAGGTCTCGCTGACGGCGAGGTCGCCGAGGTGGTGGGCCATGAACGATGCACGGGGACTGAACACCGTGACATCGCTGCCGCGGTCGTCCATCAGCCGCAACTGGTTCGCCTCGATGGTCTCGCGGATGTCGTCATCGCTGATCCGCAGCGCGGCCGGGTCGGGCGCCTCGCCCGCGCCTTCCGCATACGCGATCTGCAGATCGCGCCACGCTCCCAGCTGCGCGGGGGCCGTGGTGTAGTGGCCATGGATGTCGATGATCAACGTGCGTCCTCGTCACTGTGATCGGGTCGGTGCCGGGTGGTGCGTGCCACGTCGGCAGCGGTGCCGGTGCTGTCACCCTGACTCTAGTTCGCTCTATGGGTATGGTCCAATAGATGTAGGAGCCGAACCGTATAGATGGGATCAATGCGATGTCGCTCACCGATCTCAACCAGTTGCGCACTTTCGTCGTGCTGTACGAGCTGCGCAGTCTGACCGCCGCCGCCGAGCGATTGCACGTCACGCAGCCGACGGTCAGCTACACGCTGAGGAGGTTGCGGCAGCGGTTCGGCGACGACCTGTTCCGCCGCCAGGGGAACGAGATGGTGCCGACCCCGCGTGCCCGGCAGCTGTTCGGACCGCTGCACGAGGCACTGTCGCGCATCGATGCCGTGGTGAGCGCGCCCGACGCCTTCGATCCCGCGAGCTTCGGCGGGGAGCTCTCGCTCGCGCTGACCTCGATCGGCGAGCAGACCTTCCTGCCGCCGATCATGCCGGTGCTCGCGAAGGAGGCGCCGGACCTTCACCTGCAGGTGCGGCGGCTGGACGCGGATCAGGTGGAAGACGGGCTCGTCCGGGGCACCATCGACCTGGCGATCACGGTGTCGTTGCTGGACTCGCCGCGGCTGTGGCGCACACCGGTGCGCGACGTGGAGTACGTGGCGCTGTCCTCGCGTGCCCATCCGCTGCCTCCGACCGCCGCGGACATGTTCGTCGGGCGCCGCTTCGTGCGGGTGTCCTCCCGCGGCGGCCACGTGTACCCGCTCCAGGCGATGATCGAACAGGGACTCATGCCGCAGGTGACGCTGACGGTCGAGGAGTACGCCACCGTGCCCGCGGTGCTCGAGGCGACCGATCTCGTC